>WSMU01000004.1 GCA_013316395.1 Alphaproteobacteria bacterium
GGATTATATAGATTATGCATAATGCCAATAATTCAGAAATCGCGACGGCTATTTTGGCCGCGGCTATTATCGGGGCGCATCCCGATACCGAACCGGCGGCGGCGGTGCGAATGGCGCGCGCGGCCCTGGGTGGGGTGGCCGCCGGATGCGGGCCTGATAAGATTGCCGCATCTGTTCGCGGGGACAAGATTCAATGCCTGGAGGATGGGACATGGCATACAATGCTGCGTCGGTATATCGCACGAAAATATAACATGACGCCAGAGCAATATCGGGCAAAGTGGGGACTGCCGGAGGATTATCCGTTTGTGGCACCGGATTATGCGCGGCAACGCTCGCGGATTGCAAAGGATAGCGGACTGGGGCGAAAGTAAGGGTGACATATCATGGGTGAGATATTTAGAGAAATAGTAAACAAACCGCATGAGGCTGTTGGCAGTGCGCGGCAAAAAATGCAAGAAATGTACCCTAGCAACAAGGGGGCCGCGTTTGCAAAATGGACCGGGGTTGGAATGGCGGGGCTGTTGCAGTTCCTGCTGTGGGCGACGAAGTATTTGACGCTGGATAACCATGTGACACGCGCGCTGGAAAACAGATATACAAACAAGGGGAATAAGTATCCCAATTTGTCGGCGCATCTTACGTACTATGCGATGATGGCCGCGGCTATTCTTGCCGCGCCAGAGGTGTATGAGGCAATAACGGCCGATAAAGAACCGCAGGCCACAGAAGTAGAAGCCACGACCCCCATGGGCCAGCCCGGCACGTACGGCGCATATTTGGATCGTATGCGCTCGATAACACCACTGCTGATTGCGGACCTGATAGCAAAGGAAGGGGTGCATGTAAATGCCAATGGTATGCATACGCCGTATCGTGATTCCAAGGGGATTCCGACAATCGGATTTGGCTCAACCCTCCTAAAAGACGGCAGCAGGGTGACAATGGATACGCCCCCGATTTCCACAGAAGAGGCGTATGAACTGTCGCGCTGGCATCTGGAGCAGGGCGAAACTTACTTTGTTCTGTATTGTTATGACGTCGCCTTTGGCAACGTTAATATAAGTACTACCAGCCAGGCATTCGGGATGAGTTCTATTGTATATAACTCTTATTCCAAGCTGATAGAAAATCCGGGGGATAGGAATCATAGGCAGCGGTTTGCAGAACTGCGCCAAATTTATAACGAATATGGATTGGCAACGCCGGACTCTCTTGTCAAAGAGGTGTTTAGAAAATATCCGGTTCGTGATGCCCGCAGCTTTGGTGAAAAATGGCTGGGTGGGGCACCGATGCATGAAACTGCGAATAAACTTGGCAACTTTATGCGGGACGGACGCGGGCTGATTTGGCGCCGCTGGCTGGAGGCGGGGCTGCTGACCGGGGATATTACACCGGAAATGATGCTGGATTGTCCCGCGAACGGTATGTACGAATTCTTTTGTGTTATGGGACAAAAGAAAAGTGCCTTTTTCACAGGGACCGGCGAAAATAAACGTGTTAACCGTGATACGTATGCTAAATTCAAAGAATGGCTGCGTAACCCGGTAAATGCAAGAGGGCAAAGACTTAGCGAGAAGCAATATCCGCGGGTTATAGCTTTGCTGCCGGCGCAGGTGCGGGGAATGTGCGAAGGTGGACACTGTAAATTAGGAGATTTCGATTTTATCGCACAGTTTGCGCAAAGCCAGGCGCAGCAGCGTGCACAGAAGGATGCATACGTCATAGGGTATCACAGTCAGTACAATCTGGCAGTCGCCGCGTATCGTGCCGGTGATTATCAGGGTGCGCTGGCTATGTATAGAAAAATGGTAGAGCAATATCCCAACAATGCATTGATTCACAATGACCTGGCGGCGACTTATAACCAGCTTGGGCAGTATGACAATGCCATAGAACATGCACGCATTATTCTTAATACAATCGGTGACAAGAGCCAGTATGGTGCCGCGCAATACAATGCCGGATTCGCATACGAACAAAAGGGCAATTTACAAAAAGCCCTGGCGAACTATCGGTTGGCGCTGGCAAACGGGAACCGGCGTGTGCAGAGAGACATAACGCGCGTAACCAATATGATGCAGTTAAATCAGAATGGGCGCGGTAAAAAATCAAAACGCGAAGCATTTGCTCGGGGCACACAAAAGCTTGGAAACTATGCACATAGCGCGGATTTTGATGTGTCGATGTTCTTGCGTGGTGGAAAAGATATATGATAATAGGGCGGGACGAATAGGATGAAAGTTTTTGTTAATTATGATGATGCGCGCTGGGAAAAATATAATATAGATTTTCAGCGCATTGCCAGCGCCGCCGGTCCGCGCCGCAAAGATGCGGAGGTGTCTATTACACTGGTCGATGATGCGATGATTCATGCATTAAATTTGCAGTATCGTGGCATGGACAAGCCGACAAATGTTTTGTCATTTGAACTGGGGGATGATTTGCTGCTGGGTGATATTTATATATCGCTCGATACCGTATCGCGTGAAGCGGCGGCCCTGGGGATTTCTGTTGAAGAACATACGGCGCACATGGTAGTGCACGGTATGTTGCATCTGCAGGGGTACGACCATATAGAAGATAGTGATGCCAGCGTTATGGAATCGCGTGAGGTTAAAATTTTAAAATCTTTAGGTGTACGCAATCCTTATGCTGAAAAAGGCGGGATGACGCGTTTGCGGGCGCTTGCGCGATGTGGCCTGTTGGCGATATTGGGGACGGCGGCGGCCCTGGGCTTTGCACCGTTTCACCTGTGGCCCGTGACAATTTTGGCGTTTGGGGCGGCATACTGGATTTTGACGCGTGATGGTGCCGTGTCATGGTGGCGCAGATTATTAAGGGCGGCGCCTTTTGGGGCGGCATACAGCATTGCAATGTTTTGGTGGTCGCTGCATTCTATATATGTTGTGCCCGAACTGGCGCGCGAATTTGCTATCTGGACGGTGCCGGGTGTTTTGGGACTGGGTCTGGCGGGGGCATTGGTATTTTCTGTGCCTTTTGCCGCGGCGTCGGCGGTGGGTGCATGCGCACGGCCATTTATGTTTGCCGGGCTGGGCGCGGCTGTTTTGTGGGCGCGTGAATGGATGTTTACAGGATTTCCATGGAATCCGATTGCCAATATTTTTATAAACATAACGCCGGTTGCTAATTCAATGGCGTTGTATGGGGCGTTGGGGCTGACGTTTGCGACCATGGGAATCATCGCGGCCAGTGTTGAAATTTTGCGTGATAAAAAACGCGCTATGTGCTGGATTTCTGGGCTGGTGTTCGTTTTGATTGTTGTGGGCGGCGCCGTTTTTGGCGTGCATAATGCCGCAATATCTGATGTGGCAAAATCTGGCCCCGTTATTCGCATTGTGCAACCCGCCACGTCCCAGGACCAAAAGATGTCTTATTCGCGTGACGATGCCGTGGCGCGGGCCGAACGCAATGTTCGCAATTTGCTGGCGCTGGGGGCGGGCGGAGATGTGCGACCGGATTTGATTGTCTATCCGGAGACCACTTATCCGTTTGTTATAACAGATGACGATATGCCTTTTTCCAAAATACTAAATACGGATGTTATTTTGGGGGCGACGTCTTATCGTAACGGGCGTCTATATAATTCCATGATTCTGGCGGATGCGGCGGGGCGCGTCGTGCATACTTATGACAAGGCGCATCTGGTGCCGTTCGGTGAATACGGGCCGCTTGGGGTTATGCCGTCGCCAACTAATCTGGCCAAGGGGGAAGGCGCCGAGATTATAAGTGTGAACAATGGGGACGGCTTTTCGTTCGCGCCGGCGATTTGTTATGAAATAATCTTTTCCGATTCTCTTATCCCCAATGGGGCGCAACCCGATGCCATTATAAATATAACCAATGATACCTGGTTTGGAAAAACACCGGGCACGTATCAGCATTTGGATATGGTTCGCCGCTATGCAATAGAGGCGGGCGTTCCCGTTGTTCGTGCCAACTATTCGGGGATAAGCGCGTTTGTTTCGCCCGACGGGCATATTGAATCGATGATTCCAATCGGGCATGCGTCTGTTTTGGACGGGCGCGTGGCCGGTGCGCATATGACGCCGTATCGCCGTATCGGGCGTGATTGGTGGATGGTGTTAATATTGTTGTCTGCATCGATTGGTGCGATTGCGGCATCGCGGCGACGTGATTAGGCTTTGTTGCACAAAACCCAAACACGAATGGCCGAAGATAAGTTGCGCGCACCGCGGTTGGCGTCTATCTCATTGATAATGGATGCAAGCGAGCTGCTGCGGCGTGTCGCGATTTCGCGCAGGGCATCTATGAATTCTGGTTCAAGTGAAATGCTGGTCTGGTGACCGGATAAAGAAATCGATATTTTTTTCATGTTTTATAACTTTCCCGCCGCCAGGCAATCTGTCATTGCATGGTATATGTCGTTATATTTGCGCAGTGGGCGCAGTGTAAGATTATCAAGCATGTATGAAACGCCGAATGCGTCGAATGCAAAAAAGAACAGGTCGTTGCGTCCAAAAATCGTTTTGCCATGTAGGGCGGGAATATGGGACATTTCACGGTTTATGTCTATTATCGTCGGGACGGGATGTTTGGTGCCGCGGCTTATCTCGCTTGGGCCAAAAATATAGCCCGCACCGTGAACGATGCCACCGCATGCGGCATAGAACTCGCTAAGGGCTGTGGGCAGCATTGCGGCCTGCATCCCCTGAAGTATGGCGCCCGTTGTTGCAATGTTTTGTCGCGACGGTGCCGGCGCGAGCAGGGCGCCACGTTTACGAAATTCAATTAAAAATTCTTCCCTGGTCATTGTATAGGGCACCTTTGTTATTCCATGCCACGCGATGCGGCAAATTGTGCCGCCATCTGGGCCAGGCGGTCTTCGGTGGCGTTGCCGCCTTCGCCACCGCCGGCGGTATGGGCGGGTATGTATATTTTTTTTGCCGGTGCGGGCAACCATATTGTTTCATTGCCGGCCTGGCCGATTATAAATCTATCGATGTTTTGCGAGTGCGGGAAAGTAGAGCACATAAACATATTATCCGGCGATATTTCACCACCCCAGCAGATGGGGACCCGCATACGGATAGAAGTGTTCGCAGGTAGCGCCCGACCCATTAGTAAATCCATAAACTCTTCCTGGGACAGATTCATAAACGCCAGCTCTTCTATGGACTCGCCCAGGCTTTGCATAAAACTGTGCCGGGCTTTTTTGTATCGTGTGAACCAATCCGCGGGCATTTGATGCGGCGTGGGCTGCATGGATATCAGTGGCATGTCTTCCATGCACATGTCTTTCATAATTTTTTCGGCAGATGCCTGGCTTAGCTGCATTATGTTTGACCTATGTAGGTTATGACGGTGTCTATAAATTCTGAGTATGCGTCAAAGTTTTCTTGCGCATATTTGTCTGTGGGTGGTGTGTTTTTATTTTCATCTATATATTGGCGCAGTTGGGGGATGTCGGTAAATGTTTGTATGGCCGGGTTATCTACCGGTGATGCGGGTGCCACGATAAAGCCTTTTATGTTTATTTCTATATCCTCGAGCACGTCAGAGAACATGGTGTTCAAACTATCTATCGCGTTAATCAGTGGTTGTGGCTGTATGCCGACGGCGCCAATCCATAATATCTCGCCGGTGCCAATCGCCAGAAGCGCCGGTTTGAAATTACCTATGTTTGAGGTGTTCTTAACGGTATAGCCGGCGCTTGAGAATATATCACGAATCTCGGCAAAGTCGGTGTCGGATGTCTGTGTTGGTATGGTGTATTGTGGTGTGGCCGGCGTCTGTATTGATGGCATGGGTGATGCGGCGGGCGACTGTATCGGTGCGGGTGATACGGTAGATAGTGCCGGACGCATGGGCCGCTGCGCCGCGGGTGATGCGGGGCGTAGGTCAGAGGGGGCCTGGGTGGGATTTACCGTGGCGGGTGCGATATCTGGCGTGGCAGTTTGTGCCGGTGGTGTCGTGGTGGCGCGTGCCCGCAAAATACGAATGCGCCGGCGAAGTGCCCCATGCGGCCGCAAAAGCAGATACAGTACAACCAGTGTTATTATAATGCACAGGCACAAAGATATATAAAATGCGGGTCGGACAGGTGTCTGGGCCGCCTGCAGATATGCCAGATACTGCCAGTGCTGGGCCGAGAAAATGTTAAACCCAAAGAAAGTGTTAAGCCAAAAGCTGGCCCCCAGCGTCGCGGCAAGCAACCATAGAAAGCAAATTAAAATACGGTCGAGCTGTTTATTCATTTGTCTTTGATTGTATCATATTTATGATAAAGTAAAAAGTATAATGATTGACACAGATTCCTTTTTTGATGAAATTTCCGCCAATATGGCAATGTGGTGTGACGGTGGGCGCGATACGGGTGAACTGGCCCGGGTTGCATCGTCGTCGGTGGCACACGATATGCCGGTGATATCGGCGTTGCCGGATGATGTTGCCATGCTGTGGACGTGGCTGGAAAAAACGCCGGCACGGATATATGCGCGTTTTTATTTGCCGGTTCGCGGGGGGCGTGATGTTGGTGTTATTTCTGATTTAAGTGCACGGATAAACGCCGCCTTTAAGCAGGGTGCCCATGGTGCCCAGATTTTTATGCGGGCGGCGGACTTGGATGATTTTGCGGAACAAATCGGTGTTGTTCGCGATGATTTGTTTTTTAACCGTGAACTGGCCATAGGGATAGATATTTCCGAAGTCGGGCCGTTTGAATGGCCGGTGGTCTTTGATGCGCTGCGGCGCCTGCGGGCCGGTGCACTGGTATTGGTATTGGCGCGTGATGGTGGGGATAAATCTGATTTTGTCGGACGAATGTACGCCGTGTTGCGTGCCGCGGGTGATATAAAGTGCGATTTGCATTTTGTTTTGGGTAACAATCCGCTTCGGATGGAGCAGGCGGCCCGTCTGGTCCGGGGAATGCGCCCGGCGTTGGCCGGCGGAATGCGGATGTTTGTACGCAGTGGGGATGACTGATGAAAAAGATAGTTTTTATGTTGGGGTGTTTGTTCCCGGTCGCGGCGAATTCCATGGCGGATAGTACGCCGCCGGTATATGGGCGCCCGACACTCTATGGTGAATACGAGATTAGTGCCACAGATGCGCGCGTGGCCGCCAAGATGTATGGTGCAACGCCAAAAAATCCGGCGGCAAAGATGCCTGTAAAGCCCAAGGCAGTGATAGCTAAGAAGAATGTAAAAAAGAAAAAAGTCCAGAAGAAGACGGGTGCTAAAAAATCAGCGGCGCCGCGCGCTGTTACCGCGGTGGTTGAAAAAATTGAGGAGGCCCCCATTGTGGTGCCGGATGTTGTTCAAGCGCCGCCGCCTGCAAAAAAAGAAGTTGCGCCTGCAATGCCATCGGCAGAGGCGCTGGTTATCGCAGAATCTGCACGTCCAATGCGGGATGAAAATTCTTATTGCATACGCCGTGCCTCCCAGGGCAAGGGCAAGCTGCCCGAGGGGTTTGTTCTGATGCCCGGTCGGCCTGATTTGATGAGTTGTGGCGACAAAGACTAGCTATTTTTGATTACAATATATTTTGGTGCCGTCGTTTCCGCCATGTTTTTTGCCTGATAGCGGGTGCGGATGATATCAAGGTCGGGTGTTTCAAAGACAAGGGATGCCTCGGCCGCGCGCTGGGTAATCCAATCGAAATAGCCCCAATGGTCTGTCCCGATTATTATTTCACCGTTTGGTGCCAGACGACCGGCCAGCAGTTCTAAAAATTCCTTTTGCAACAGGCGACGTTTTTCATGCCGTGCCTTGGGCCAGGGGTCGGGGTGCAGTACCCAAATCTGGTCGAATTTTGTCTTGTTTTCGCGCAGTATTATGCGGACATCGTCCGGCCAAATGCGTATGTTTTCATATTCGGGCAGCAGCCGATTGTCGGCATCCGTAATTGCCCCCAGCAGGGCTGCAACACCGTTTGCAAACGGCTCGGCACCGATAACAGTCTTGGTTGGATTCGCCAGCGCCAGTTCGCGAAGATGTTCGCCGGCGCCAAAACCTATCTCGAGTATTGCGGTATTAGTATCCGTGGCCGACGGTGCAAGTGCGGGCAACAGATTATTCATTAACCATTGCTTGCGTGCAGACAGTTTTTTTCCGTGGCGGCGTCCAAAAGTTCTTATTTCTTGTTTTTCCATGGAAGCTAGTATAAAATTCCAAAATCAATAAAACAAGGTTAATTAAATATGAGACAAGGTTTACCTGCTGACTTGATTGCCAGAATATTGGGTGGCGCCCCAAAATATACAATTGCAGAGCTGGAGGAAAAGTTCCCGCCCCGTAATTTAAAAGAAGGGGCCTTTGTAACCAGATTTGCCCCAAGTCCCACGGGGTTTATGCATTTGGGGGGGCTCTACGGAGCGCTGATTGACTGTAAGCTGGCGCGGCAGACCGATGGCGTGTTTATGTTGCGTATAGAAGATACGGATACCAAGCGCGAAGTGGAAAGTGCGGTTGATATAATTGTTTCATCCATGCACCGATTCGGTCTGGGGTATAATAATGATGATGCATACGGGCCATATTATCAGTCGCAGCGCCGTGATATTTATCACAGTGTCGCCGCGCATCTTATGGCGACTGGGCGTGCATATCCGTGCTTTTTGACGGCAACGGACATGGAAAAGATTCGTGAAAACCAAAAGGCGGCGGGATTTGCAACGGGTATATATGGCGAATTTGCACGTGACCGTGATTTGACGGATGATGAAATTGCGGCGCGTCTGGATGCAGGGGAAAAGCCGTCAGTTCGGCTATACTCCGAAGGTAACCCGGAGCGTCGAATATTCTGCAAGGATGCGGTTCGCGGCTCTATCGGTTTTCCGGAAAATAACGAAGATGTTGTTCTTATCAAATCGAATGACGGCTTGCCGACTTATCATTTTGCCCATTTATGCGATGACCACTTTATGCGTACAACGCATGTTGTCCGTGGTGAGGAATGGCTGCCGTCGTTCCCGTTGCATACGGCGCTGTTCCGCATGATGGAATGGATGCCGCCGATGTATATCCATACATCTACTATTGATAAAATTGATGCAGAAACGGGAAAGCAGAGAAAGCTGTCGAAGCGTAAAGACCCGGAGGCAAACGTGGAATATTTTCTGCGTGACGGTTGGCCGGTTCAGGCGGTGCTAGAATATTTGGGAAATATCGCGGCATCGGGCTATGAAGAGGCCAAGGCCAAGGGCCAGGTAAAGTCTATCTGGGATTATGAGATGCGTCCTAAAAAGATTCCTATGTCGGGTGCGCTATTTGATATGAAAAAATTGGAATGGTGGTCCAAGGAGTTTATTGCAACCCTGGCGGTTGATGACTTGGTCGCGTATGTTGTTGCCTGGGCTGATGAGTTTGGTGGCGATACCGAAAAGATGCAGGTGGCGGATACTGATTATCTGCGCGCTGTTTTAGCGATAGAGCGTGACAACCCTAAGCGTATTCGCAAAGACTTTGTCACATGGCGCCAGACCCTGGAAACAGTTGCGTTTTTCTGGGATGCGCTGTATGTGGTAAATGGTGAATTTGAATATAACAAAGACATATTGCGGGAGTTTTTGAATGTATATGACCCGGCCGATGACAAGGATGCATGGTGGGCAAAAATGGTCGCGATTGCCGAAAAATTTGGGGTTAAAAATGGTGATGTTGCAATGAATTTGCGTGTTGCGTTATCTGGGCGCACTAACACGCCAGACCTGTATTCAATAATATCTGTAATGGGTGCCGACAGGGTTCGTGGCAGAATAGGGGGGATTTTAAAATGACAAAGTCAAAAAAACAGGTAAAGACAAAGCTGAAGGCGGTCAAAAGCGATTCTCACGCCAGCCGCATGCTAAAGGTATTGCGTGCGACAGGGCTGTTCCGGTGGGAGCGCCCCAGCACAAAATCCGAAGAGGTTTTGAATATCTTAACGCATGGTATCGGTATTGGCTTGGCGATTGCGGGCCTGACGCTGCTGGTGGTGTTTGCAGTGCTGGCGCAAAATACATGGGCGATTGTGTCATGTGCGATATTTGGTCTGACAATGTTTACACTGTATTTTGGTTCTACCATGTGTCATGCGATGATAGGGCAAAAGTCCGAATGCTTTTTCGAAGTCTGGGACAGTGTTGCGATTTATGCACTGATTGCGGGAACTTATACACCGTTTTGCCTGGTAAATTTGCGGGGCGGCTTGGGCTGGACGGTTTTTGGCATATTGTGGGCGATAACAATATTCGGGGCCGTGATGAAAATCGCACGCCCAAAGCAGCAGCCAAAATGGATGGTTGCCCTTTATCTGGTTATGGGCTGGACACTTGTGTTCATATTGCCGGCAATGTTGCATCATATATCTGCGCGCGCCATGTGGTTTATTCTGGCGGGCGGCCTGTCTTATAGCTTGGGTGTGATATTTTACCTGTGGCGCAAAATGAAGTACTCGCATGCTGTATGGCATTTGTTCGTAATTGCCGGCACAGTCTGCTTCTTTTTCGCAGTTCTGTTTGGATGTATTATTGATTTTTAGTCGTTACGGCGCCGGTGTGTTTTTATACTTGAAGAAAATGCAGAAAACTTGTATAATATAACAAGAATATAGTGTATAATATATGCCTAATCCAAACCACCGTTTAAATTGGTGGTTTTTTTGATTTCAAAACATCAGATTTTCTGCCATTCTCCCCAGGAATATATGCCTAATTTAAACGGTGGTTTGAGTTAGGCACTTATATGATGACAAGATATACTTTTGCGGTTTTTATATCTCTTTTCTTTTCAATGGCGGCGCTGGGGGCAACTGCATCGAATGGGATTGCATCTGCGGCATACGTGCAGGAATCTGTATCCAAAAAAGTTGATACCAGTGCATCTGCCAATCAAACAATGCAGGGGAACTATACCGTGTCTGGAACGCTGACCGTGCCGACACCGCCATTACCACCCAAAGAGTAGTTATGAAACGCCTTTTGTTTTTATTGTTTTTTCTGCTGTTTCCGATATATGGATATTGCGCCAGTATTGTTAATGTTGAATATATTCACCAGGCAATAAAACAAAAATGGAATGTTGATATCCCATATAGTGCGGAGCTGGAAAATCCAAAAATAGCGGCAAATATGAAATATTTGCTGACGATGATTGATCGTGCGAACGCGCGCCTGAATGGTTTTGAAACCACAACCTATGGTGATAATGCGACGTATGCAACATTGGCGGCGGCCGATACGATTGCCGCCGATGCCGCGGTTCAGGATTTGATAGCAGAAATGGAATATCCTTTTTCGTTTGCTTCGAAAAGTAATAGCACCAGCTTTTCTTTCAAAATAGGTGCGGCTGGTACATTTTATGTTGATTGGGGTGATGGCACGGTTGAGCGATATGAAAAAAATAATACTTCCTTGCAAACAATCAGTCATACGTATTCGGATGCGGTATCCAATTATAAAATTAGACTGGGGGGCAGGGCGACTGCTTATAGTGATAAAGTTGCTATATCGTTTGCTGGTGCTAGTATTTGTTCTTTAAAAAGTATCGAGGGGTCACTGGGAGAGATTTTTCCATACGATGAAAATCTTAATTTTGCCGACACATTTAACCTTTGTAGAGGTTTAACGGACATCCCGGAAAATTTATTTGCAGGAATTCAAGGTGCTCCGACAGCAAACATGTTCGAGGGAACATTTCGTTATTGTAGTAGTTTAACTTCTATCCCGGAGAATTTATTCGCTGGGATACAGGGGGCGCCGGCAAAGAATGTGTTCCGCGAGACATTTAGCGGCTGTAGTGGTTTAACGAGTATCCCGGAGAAATTATTCGTGGGTATTCAGGGGGCGCCGGCATCCTATATGTATAGCAACACATTTTATGATTGTAGTGGCTTAACAGGAAGTATTCCAGAGAATTTATTTGCAGGAATCCGTGGAGCACCAGCGGACCGCATGTTCTTCTATACATTTGATGGTTGCAGCGGTTTAACAGGAAGTATCCCGGCAAATTTATTCGCGGGAATCCAAGGTGCTCCGGCAAGCGGTATGTTTCAGGGTACATTTGATGGTTGCAGCGGTTTAACAGGAAGTATCCCGGCAAATTTATTCGCGGGAATCCAAGGTGCGCCGGCACAGAGTATGTTTGAGAGCACATTTTTTGCTTGCGACGGTTTAACTTCTATTCCGGAAAATTTATTCGCGGGTATCCAAGGTGCGCCGGCAGAGAGAATGTTCAGCGGCACATTTAGCAGTTGTAGCGGATTAGCGAGTATCCCGGAGAATTTATTTGCAGGTATCCAGGGTGCGCCAGCAGTTCGTATGTTTTACAGCACATTTGATGGCTGTAGCGGATTAACGAGTATCCCGGAGAATTTATTCGCCGGTATCCGTGGTGCTCCGGCACAGAGTATGTTCAGCAGCACATTTTCTGGTTGCAACGGTTTAACTTCTATTCCGGAAAATTTATTCGCCGGTATCCGTGGTGCGCCGGCACAGAGTATGTTTAGTCGCACATTTTCTGGGTGCAGTGGTTTAACCGGCAGTATCCCGGAGAATTTATTCGCCGGTATCCGTGGTGCTCCGGCACAGAGTATGTTCTTCGACACATTTTCTGGTTGCAACGGTTTAACTTCTATTCCGGAAAATTTATTCGCGGGTATAAAAGGCGTTCCGGCTAAGAATATGTTTGATGGCACATTTAACGGTTGTAGCGGATTAACTGGCAGTATTCCGGACAGATTATTTGGTGATATCCAAGGTGCTCCGGCGAGCGGTATGTTTAGCTACACATTTTCTGGTTGCGGCGGTTTAACAAGTATCCCGGAGAATTTATTTGCAGGAATTCAGGGTGCGCCGGCAGTTCGTATGTTTTACAGGACATTTTATGATTGCAGCGGTTTAACCGGGCCATCTGCGCGGATAAATGGTGAATATTTATATAATATATGGCCGAATAATATAAGTGATATGAGTTATATGTATGTTGGCGCGCGCGGGTTAAGTGATTATTCCGAAATACCGGCGGGCATGAAGTAGCGGGGTGTGAAAAATCTTATTTTCTATTGATTTGGCGGTGATAAAGATATAAAATGCAAAAGATATGAAAAAAATTGGTTTTATTTTTGTAACCACCGCCACGACGACCCCTTTGGGGGTGTAATTTCTATTTGCGGATTTTTTCGCGCGCGATATAATCAAAACAATTTAAAATGAAACATACTTAATATCAGGGGTAATATATTATGTCATATCCTATTGAAACAATTCGTCATTCGCTGGCGCATGTTATGGCGGCCGCGGTTAAAAAGCTCTATGGGGATGTTAAATTTGCAGGTGGTCCGGCAATTGAAAACGGCTTTTATTATGATTTTGATACAGAACACAGATTCTCAGAGGAAGACTTTGAAAAAATAGAGCATGAAATGCGTGCTCTTATCAAATCAAACGGACGCTTTGAGCAGCGTGACGTATCCGCGGCCGAGGCCAAGGATATTTTCGCAGCCCAGCCGTACAAGCTGGAATGGCTTAACGAATATGATGCTGATGGCGAGGCGCTCTCGATTTATACTTTCCGTGATTTTACAGACCTGTGTCGTGGACCGCATGTCGAAACATCCAAGGACCTGCCACGGGACGCCTTTAAAATCCGCAGTGTTGCCGGTGCATACTGGAAGGGCGATGCAAAAAATAAGATGTTGCAGCGTATATATGTCGATGCTTTTGCGACAAAAGAAGACTTGGATGCTCACTTAAAAATGATGGAAGAGGCCGCCGCCCGCGATAACCGCAAGCTGGGGCGGGATATGGATTTGTTCCATTTCGAGCCTGACTATGCACCCGGTGCGGTTTTTTGGCATGACAAGGGGTATAAAATTTACCGCCGCCTGATTGAATATATTCGTTCGCGTCAGGAAAAAGCAGGCTATTTGGAAATTTCAACACCGGCGGTTATGGACCGCTCTCTGTGGGAGCGCAGCGGTCACTGGGCTAAATATGGTGAGCATAATTATTCCGGCAAGACCCAGGACGGTAAAACATTCTGTGTAAAGCCTATGTCTTGCCCGGGGGGAATGCTGGTATTTGGGCAGGGAATAAAATCTTATAAGGATTTGCCGCTGTATCTGGCCGAATTTGGCAAAGTTAATAGATACGAGGCGGCCGGCGGCCTGTCTGGTATTATGCGTGTGCGTGAATTTACACAAGATGATGCTCATATATTCTGCACCGAAGAGCAGTTCGAGGAAGAAATTGTCAAAATTCTGCGCTTTGTGAAGGATATATATAGCAAGTTCGGCTTTGAGCGTGTTTGGATGAAACTGGCGACACGTAAGGAATCAGAGTTTCGTATCGGCTCAGACGAAATATGGGATGCGGCGGAAAACGGATTACGTCATGCATTGGATGCCAACAATATCGAATACGAAGTGGCAGAGGGCGACGCCGCATTTTACGGCCCTAAGATTGATATTTATCTAAAAGATTCAATCGGTCGTACATGGCAGTGTGGCACGGTTCAGTTGGATATGAACCTGCCGGAGCGATTCGATTTGTCATATATCGGCGAAGACGGTGAAAAGCATCGCCCGATTATGTTGCATCGTGCTTTGTTGGGCTCGATAGAGCGCTTTATGGGCATTCTGCTGGAATCGACCGGTGGGAATTTGCCGCTGTGGCTGAGCCCGGAGGCTGTCGTTGTAACACCTATTTCTGAAAAGTATCGTGATTATGCCGTGGCGGTGGCGGATGCGCTGCGTGCGGCCGGTGTCTATGTCAGAACTGATTTGCGTGATGAAAAGGTTAACTATAAAATTCGTGAACTGTCACTGGCCAAGACGCCGATTATCGCGGTTGTTGGTGAAAAAGAATCTGCGGATAAAACTGTTACTTTGCGTCGTCTGGGCGTGGAAAAGCAGGAAACTGTGGCGCTGGATAAATTTGTTGAAGATATGCGCGCTGCGGTCAAAATGCCAGAGTAATAATAATTGGCGGGGCGGTATTTTTGCCGCCCCTTTTTAACAAGGAAAGAAAAGGAGAAGGGCAGATGAAAAAAATCATTATGTTAATGCTGGTTTTGGCACCCGTTTTGGCGGCATGTGCAACCAAATGCGAGACCGAGCCAATCGTTGCAGAAAATCATAAGCTGATTGTGCCGCCAAACTTTGGCCAGATGCCTAAATAATGTGGAAAACTTTCCGGGGCCAAATGCGTATTTTTCGCCATATATTCTTTGTTATGGGAATATTTTTATGATATAATATGCATAACTGTATGGGGGATTTCATGAATAACGACGATAACTTGGATTTATTGGATTTGGATGACACTGTCACTGCGGATGCACTGCCGGATGCGGCGCCGTTTGCGTCACCACGCCCGAAAAAGCCTTGGCTGCTGCTGGGGATTGGTGTGCTGGTCATCATTTTGGCGACATATATAATTGTGCGCACAATTGGGTCGGATTCTTCCTCATCGATAGAGGTTGACCTGGATGCGCCGGCGGTTGTTGTCGATAATCCCGGTGATACAATAGATGTACCGCCGATGCCTGTGGCGCCCACGCCCGACAGCGTGCCGATGCCCGTGCAGCCGGCCCCGGCCCAGGTAGCGCAACCCGCACCAATGCCAAAGCCTGCGCCTGTAGCGGCCCCGGTTGTGGCTCAGGAAAACGTAAGTGCACCGGTGCGCGTAATAGAAGATAGAAAGTCGGTAACATTTAATCCTGATAAACCGGCCCCGGCGGCAAAACCCGCAGCAAAGCCGGCGCAAAAGAAACCTGTGGCAAAAAAGGCTGCGCCAAAACCGGCCGCGAAAAAGCAGGTGGCCGCGGCAAATGGTTCATGGTATGTGCAATTTGGTTCATACAGCACGCGCGCCCTGGCCGAGAGTGCGGGCAAAAAGATGCGTGCCGCACATGGCAGCTTGTTTAGCGGACGTCAGTTTGTTGTTCTGGCCGCGGTAATGAAAGACGGCAGCACACTGTATCGCTTGCGCGTGCCGTTCGCAACATCCGGCGAGGCAAACAGTTTTTGCCGTAATGCAAAATCCGACGGGCTTGATTGCTACGTTGCAAAATAAGGAGACATGTTATGAGACCAGGTATATGGCAGATTGTATTAGTAATTGTTTTGCTCTTTATTCTGTTCGGCAGCAACAAGATTCCGGACATGATGAAAAATTTGGCCGGTGGAATCAATGTGTTTAAAAAAGAGCTAAAGGACGATAAGAAGCAAGAGGCAGCGCCGCAAAAGAAAGTGGTTGCTAAAAAGCCCGCTGCTAAAAAAGCCGTGGCAAAGAAGGGAACTGTGAAAAAAGTAACGGCGAAAAAGCCGATGGCTAAGAAAACATCAAAAAAATAATATCGACGGATATTAAATAAAAGTGCGACCAATATTGGTCGCACTTGTTTTTTTATTTACGGCTTTCGTATTCTTCTTGTTCTTCTATTGTCATTGTTGCGAGCGGTCGTGCCAGCATTCGTGACAAGCCGATTTCTTCGCCCGATACAACGCTGTAGCCGAATGTGCCGTTTTCCAAACGTTCCAGGGCGGAATTTATTTTGCGCAACAGGTTTGTGTCACGGCCCGCCATCCGCAGGTTCATTGTTATTTCCTGCTCAAATGATGCGTTGTCTGACGGGTCGCCAACACCGGCCGATTCTGCCTTTTCGGCCATGCGAACCGCGCTTAGAACAGAATCACTGTCATGGACCAGCTCTTCCTTTTGTGCTGTTAATATATGATAAAAATACGCCAGCTGGTTTGGACACATATACGGCTCCGATTTTTTCGGTACGTATTTTGGTGGCAGTTCTATTGTTTTATAATCTTGTGCGGGCACTTTTATGCTCCTTTTAATTCCATAACCCAGTCGGTTAGCGTTTCAGGGTCCATAACGCCTGTACGTGCCTCAACCAGTTCGCCGTTTTTAAATGCCATTATTGACGGAATACTGCGGATGCCATATTTCGCAGGTGTGCGGCGGTTTGCTTCATCTATTTCAAATTTTACGAAGTTTACGTCCGGAATTTGTTCCGATACCTGCTCAAAAATAGGGCCAAACATGCGGCATGGACCACACCAAGACGCCCAGAAATCCACCAGGGTGATGTTGCCGGATACTAATTCATTAAAATTCGCATCGTTTGCGTGTTTCAAAGCCATCTTTTTCTCCTTCCTTGTTGATATTTGTGCTGAGTGTATTATAATCGATGTAAAAAGCAAGAGAAATCATAAAATGAATAAAATCATATACTTAGATGCTGCGGCAAGTGCATTGAAAACCGATGCCCTAATCGCGGCAGAGGTTGATTTTTTGCGGTATAAATATGCCAATGCGGGGCGTGGAATTTGTGCACGCGTTACCGCGGTTGATGATATGGTGGCACAGACGCGAACGGATGTGGCGGCATTTATAAATGCCGCTGCCGATGAAAACATTGTCTTTACAGGTGGGGCAACCGATGCAATGAACAGAATCGCACGGTTAATAGATTCTTCCTTGGGGACTGACAAGACAATAATGGTATCTGATTTAGACCACCATTCGGCGCGGTTGCCGTTTGAATGCATTTGTGGCAGCCGGGGTGGCAATATTGTTTTGTGTCCGCTTGATACGGAAAATAATTTGGATTATTCAAATCTGCCGTATGCGGATGTGTTTGTAATAACCGCGATGTCCAATGTTTTTGGCATGCCCCAGGATGTGGCGCGTTTGGTTGCGGCGGCGCGCAAGAAAAATCCGGATGTTATTACGGTGGTTGACGCGGCCCAGTATGTTGTACATGAAAAGATAGATGTGCAGCAATGGGATTGTGACTTTATGTGTTTTTCCGCGCATAAAATCGGTGGCGATACAGGGCTGGGGATAATGTATATGAAGAATCCCGAACGCTGGGTATTGCCCGATAAGTTTGGTGGCGGCATGGTTGCCAAGATAAACGGCGGCGAGACCGCGCATAATCGCGAAATACAGTGGGAACCGGTGCCCGCCAAGTTTGAAGCGGGGACGCTGCCACTGACGCAGATTGCGGGTCTGGGGGTGGCGATAAAACAATGGTCGCCGCGGGCCGGCGCAGATGTGATGCGTCATATTCGTCAGGGCTTGGAACGTATGCCGCGGGTACAAATATATACAGCGCCTGATGCGGCGGTTGCAACTTTTTCCGTAGAAGGGATGCATGTGCTGGATTTTGGGGCGCTGTGCGGTGCACGCGGGTTGTGCATGCGTGTGGGAAATATGTGTGCATCATGGGCCGTGCGGCGTCTGGGGGCGCCCGCGGGTGGTGTCGCGCGTTTGTCGGCGGGGCCATGGAATACGATTGCGGATGCGGACAGGGCGCTGGAAATAATAAGCGAAGTAATAAAATGATAGAAAAAGAAGACATCATAAGCGCATTAAAGACTGTATATGACCCAGAGATTCCGGTAAATATCTGGGACCTGGGGTTGGTATATGACATTGCGGTGCAGCCGGATTCGGTTGTAATAACGATGACGTTTACCAGTCCGACATGCCCGATGATGGAAGAATTGCTGGAAAGTGTCCGTATGGCGGCGCAGGCTGTGGCCGGGGATACGCCGGTTCGGGTTGAGTTGGTGTGGGACCCACCGTGGAACCTGTCGCATATGTCAGAGGCGGCGCGGCTGGAGATGGATTTAACAGAACACGGGTGGTAGTCATGACATATCAGGAAATGAAAGATGCATTGGATATGGCGGGCGATGCTGCGGCGCGTCTGGAAATGGTTATGGATTTTGGCGCCCATATCCCGGTGCCACCGTCGGATGCGGTATGCAGTGAAATTGTCGGGTGCGCATCCCGGGTAGAGATATGCCGTCATGGGAATCGTTTTTATGGGGAGGCCGATTCTGCCTTGGTGCGTGGAATTGTTGCAATAATTACCGCAATGGTTGACGGAAAAAATCCGCAGCAGATTCGTGAAATGGATTTGCATAGTGAATTTAAAAGCTTGAATTTACAACTTGGTACGGGGCGTCTGGGCGGGGTGAATTCAATGATTCGTTTTTTGGAGAATTTGTGATACACTGTATGGGAATATCTACCGCATTAGGGGGACGGGGGCGCGTATATGACGGAAGACGAGAAAATGTTTCATATAGGTATGTGGGCATTCGGTGCTGTTTTAGCGCTGACGATTGTTCTGCAGGTATGTTATCGTACCCAGAACAAGGCGCGTGACCGTATTCGGCGCGAGATTGTCACAACGCAGCAGCGCATGGCGGAGTTGGAGGCTAATTTTGCCTCATATGTTCGACCGGAAATTCTGCGCAATGTTGTTAGCAGCCTGTACCCTAAGTCAGAAGTTGTAAGCTTTCATAAATCTGTCGGCATAGATGAATTGCCGCAAAAGGATGCGGATGTTTGAAGTAGGGCGTGATATTTTTAAAAATGGATTTCGTGGCGGCGGCACCGGTGTCGCCGGTCGCGGGCGTTTGCGCTTTATACATTGTCTGTTTATTCTTGCGTTCGGGTTGTTTATTGCGCGAACACTGCAATTGGGAATACAGGGCACAGACCGGTCCCGGCATGCGGGCGCTGTGGGTAACTGGACGGTTAGCCGCGCCGACATTGTTGACCGTAATGGCGACATTTTGGCAAAGAATATAATGTCGGGGCATATTACGCTGCGGCCGGGTCATGTGCGCAATCATGATGCGGTGGCGGAACTAATACATTCTTTGCTGCCTTATGAATACTCGCTGGCGGATGCGCTGCGTTTGGTAAATTCTTCACGCCGATTCGTTTATATAAAAAAGTATGCGTCTGATGCGGCACGCGCCGCGGTAAAAAAGGCCCGTCTGGAGGGGCTGGAGGTAGAGGATATTCAAACACGCCGCTATCCAAAGCGCCGATTGTTCTCGCATGTTGTTGGATATGTTAATGTCGAAGGACGCGGTATGGACGGGGCAGAGCGTATATTTGATGAATATCTGCGTGAAAATTCCGACCCGTTGCGATTGTCACTCGATTCGCGTGTGCAGAGCGTATTTTATGAGCAACTGTCGGCCGCTATGAGCAAGTATCAGGCCAAAGGTGCAATGGGGCTGCTGATGAATTCGCGTACAGGTGAAATGGTGGCGATGGTATCTCTGCCGGATTTTGACCCAGAGAACCGCAGTGCAGACCCCGTGGGGCATCGTACCTTTATGCCGATGCGCGGTGTTTTTGAAATGGGGTCAATATTTAAAATATTCAACACTGCAATGGCGATGGAGAATGGTATTACAAAAGAATACTATGTCGCCGAGCCGTATAAAATATTGGATAAATTCGGACGGACTGCTGCGCGAATCAGCGATGTTCGCAGCTTTAAGCCGCCGCGGCCGCATTTGTCGGTTGAAGAAATCATGCTGCATTCTTGTAACGCGGGCAGTGCGCAGATTGCGCTGGATTTGCCAGATGGCGCACAAAAGGAGTTTTTCCACAGACTGCATATGGATGAACGCCTGGAGCTGGAGTTTGGTCGCACAGAGCGGACTTTGATGCCCGCAAAGTGGGGGCCGGTGGAAAGGGCAACGATGTCTTTTGGACATGGTATTTCTGTAACGCCCATGCATTTGATAATGGCCGTTAATGCAATGACAAACGGGGGAATATATATTTATCCGACCCTGCATAAGCGCAGCGTTGGCGCAGTATCGGGAACGCGGGTGCTGGCGCCGGAGATATCGGCGCGTCTGCGGGCGGTTATGGTTCGCGTGGCCGAAGAGACCAGTGGTAAAAAGGCACGCGTGGCCGGAATTCAAATCGGTGGAAAAACAGCGACGGCGGAAAAATGGGTTAATGGAAAAGTAGATCATAAGAAAAATCTGACCGCGTTCGCGGGAATATTCCCCGGTGATGCACCTCAGTACACAATTTTGGTTATTTTAGATGAACCAAAGGGTACGGCGGAAACATTTGGTCTGCGTACGGCGGCATGGAATGCGGTGCCCACAACGGGAAAGATTCTTGACAGCATACTGCCGTTGCTATTTGAATAATTTTTGATTATAATAGCTCTGATAATAAAAAAGAGTAAACGTTGAGAAAGATAGTGGAAAAATCCATGCTTGGGCGGGCATGGGTGTCGGCATATACAGAGCAGGATGAAGTTTTTGTTGCGCCCGAAGATTTAATAGGAAAAATACTGCATTGTCGCGGCATAGACGGCGACGCAGAGCGTGCCAGGTTTTTAAATCCATCAATAAAGGAATATATGCCAGACCCCAGCATCCTGCGGGATATGGATGTGGCCGCCGCTATAATCGCAGACCATATAACGGCCGGGGACAAGATTGCCATATACGGCGATTATGATGTTGATGGTGTTACATCGACGGCGGTGTTTGTAAAATATCTGCGGACACTGGGGTGTGATGTTATGTGGCATTTGCCAACACGCGAAGGTGAGGGGTATGGCCTAAACGTTGCCGCGGTTGAAGATATTGCCGCCCAGGGGGCAAAGCTGCTGATTACGGTTGATTGTGGCATAAGTGGCGCGACAGAGGTTGCGCGCGCCCGCGCGCTGGGGATGCGCGTTGTTGTAACCGACCACCATTCGCCTGATTCTGAATTGCCCGATGCGGATGCGGTGGTAAATCCCAAACGCGCGGATGATACGTCCGGTATGTCATATCTGGCCGGCGTGGGGGTTGCGTTTTTAACACTGGTGGCGGTAAATCGCGAATTAAAATCGCGCAATGCGGAACAATTACGCGATAAAATCGCTGATATCAACCTTATAAATTATCTGGATTTTGTTGCACTGGGCACTATATGCGATACGATGCCACTGATAGGGTTAAATCGTGCGTTTGTTGCAACCGGGCTAAAGGTTATGGGCCTGCGCCAGAATTTGGGTCTGCGTGTGCTAATGGAGGTGGCGGGAATAAAAAAGCCGTCTGTCTATGCGGCGGGTTTTGCACTGGGGCCGCGGTTGAATGCGGCGGGGCGTTTGGATTCTGCGTCGCCTGCGCTTGAATTGCTGCTGACGGATAATACGCTTATTGCATACGATTTGGCGGGCAAGCTGCATCGTATGAACCAGGAAAGAATAGATATTCAAAACGCGATTATGTTGCGTGCAAATGAAATGGCCGCGGCATCGGCACCCGATAGATGCAGTCTGTTTGTTTGTGGCGATAACTGGCATGGTGGTGTTATGGGAATTATCGCCGGTCGCCTAAAAGATAAATATAATCTGCCGGCATGTGTTGCAACCAAGGCCGACGGGGTAATAAACGGTTCGGGTCGAAGTGTTGCCGGCGTTGACTTGGGGCGGATTATACATGAGGCCCTGGCCGCGGGAATTGCAAAAGAAGGCGGCGGTCATGCGGCGGCGGCGGGCTTTACCCTGGATGCGGATAAAGAAGAAGCGTTTCGTGAATTTTTGGAACGTGCGGCCCGCGCACAGTTAAACGGCTGCCCGCCCGCGCGTGAGGTTATGGTTGACGCGGAGCTGGATGCGGGTGGGGCGAATATGCGTCTGGTAAAACAGATGTGTGCACTGGAACCCTTTGGACAGGGAAATCCGGAACCTATGCTGGTGCTGCGTTCGGGGCGTCTGAAAAATGCGGTGGTTATGGGTGGCGGTGCACATCTGCGCGGCAGTATTGCAACCGTGGCAGGGACAACTTTGGCGTTTGTTGGCTTTAATCTGGTTGGCACGCCGGTTGGTGATTTTTTGCTGGACGATGCAAATGCAAACACTACAATAACTCTGTTGGGGCGGTTAAAGGAAAACGAGTATAATGGACGCGTCAGCGCACAATTTTTCCTAGAAGACATTGCGGTTTAGATATGAATGATAAATTACAAATTTTTACAGATAAGATAAAAGCAGCCAAATCAATCGCAATAATAGGGCATAAAAATCCCGACGGTGATGCGTTGGGCAGTGCATTGGCCCTGGGGCGTCTGATAGAGTTGAACTTTGGTATATCGCCGGTATGTACGTATGACGGGAATATTCCGGAAACGTTGGGTGATGTGCCACTGCGTTCGCGGATGCGGTATTTCGGGCATTTAAATATCACACACCCGTTTGATGTGGTGATTTTGGTAGATTATGGTACCGCGCGTCATGTCGAGTTTGCGTCATCTGTTATTCAAAACGCAGGATTTATTATTGAAATAGATCACCATAAAAATGATGCGCCGCTGGGTGCGTTATGCATTGATGATGAGGCGGCGGATGCAACTGCGGTTCTTGTGTATGAAATGATGCGCAGTCAGAATTGGAAATGCGATGCGGATGTTTTAAATCTGCTGGCGCTGGGGATTGTTACGGATACTGGATATTTTAAGTTTGCCAGAACTGGTCGCGTAATGCGAATAATGGCCGACATGGTCGACCAGGGTGTGCGTCTGCGCGGTGTTTATGACATGCTAAATAATCAGCCTAAGAAAACCATACTGGTTGAATCGCGTGCAGTCGCCACGGCAGAGTTTTTTTATCGTGACCGGTTGGCGGTGGCGACGATACTAAATCGCGACTATAGAAATATGGACGGCCGTGGTGAAAATGTTTTGGATATTTTGGCACGAATAAAAGGTGTTGAATACATAGCGCTGCTAAAGCAGCAAAAGGATAACCAGATAGGTGTATCGCTGCGCGGGCGGACGCGCGCCGTGAATCATATTGCGCAGGCGCTGGGCGGTGGCGGGCATATGTTTGCCGCCGGTGCGGTCTTGCGCGATTCGCTGGAAAATGTTCATGATAAAGTAGTAGAGATGTTTAGGGGGGAATAGGATATGTTTAGAAAAGTTTTAATTTTTGTATTGTGTTTTGTTACATGTGGTGGCGCATATGCGGCGACCGACAAGGGGTTGGTAGAGCGTGCGGAAAAATATCTGAATTCTATTACGGGGCTGTCAGGCGGATTTGTTCAGACGGCCAATGGAACGAGTGCAAAAGGTACTTTTTCCATGCTGCGCCCGGGCAAGGTTCGTCTGGATTATGACAATATGCCTGTGCAGATGATTGCCGATGGCAAAGATTTGTATTTTTTCGACAAATCACTGGACCAGATTACTACGGTTCCGTTAACCAGTACGCCCGCCGGAATTTTAGTACGAAAAAAGATAGATTTACAAAACGCCGATATTGCCGTAACAGATACTGTCCAGGGCAAGGATACTTTTTCCCTTAAAATGAATTTGCGTGGTCAAGAAGGGCTTGGGAATATGACCGTTGTTTTCAATAACAGTCCGGTTGCCTTGCATTCATGGTCGGTGGTTGATGCAACCGGGGCTAAGACGGATGTGGTGTTTAATAACCTGGGACCTAAAACAAATTTTGCAAAAGACTATTTCCAGATTCAGCGTCACAAAACTGTTGGTACCGGTGGCGGCGATGCTTTTTATGATTAGGTGGGCGGATGTTTGGAATCAGCTGGGCTGAGTTTGCTGTTATTTTCCTGGTGGCGGTTTTAATTATTCCGGCGCGCCGGTGGCCTGATGTGGCACGATTCCTGGCGCGGGCGGTAAAGACTGTCCGTGCGCTGGTATGGAAGATTACAGATGCATCGGAACAGATAAAAGACAGACTGGATATGGAATGCCCCATTGATGATATTATAAATACAACAACGCGTGATGTTCTGGACCAAATTTCTGTTCGGCGTAAAAGAACAACGGCGGGACACAAAGGTAATAGGCGGGCGGGCAAAAAATGAAAATGACACTGATGCAGCATTTTGCCGAATTGCGTCGTCGCATTTTATGGGTGGCCTTGATTTTTGCCGCAGGTTTTGGTGCAGGCTGGTTTTTTGCACCCCCGTTGCAGGCGTTTCTGACCCAGCCGCTGCTGGCGGTATGGCCGGGGGGGACAATGCTTTATACCGGTTTGGCGGATGGCTTGATGATACAGTTTTCTCTGGCGACGGGTGTTGCGCTGATGGTCGCCGCGCCGGCGGCGCTGTGGCATGTGTGGGCCTTTGTGGCGCCGGGCCTGAAAAAAAATGAAAAGCGTGTTATATGGCCGATTTTATTGATGTCGCCTGTTTTGTTTCTGGCCGGGGCTGCGTTTGCGTTTTATATTTTATTCCCAATCGCATTTAAATTTTTTGTGGATTTAAATCAGGCGGCCCCAGTGCCTAGTGTTCTAATGCCGGCCGCACGTGATTATCTGTCGTTTGCAATTGGGTTATTAAAAGTCTTTGGGGTGGCCTTTCAATTACCGTTGGTGTTGGTTTTGCTTAACCGCATCGGTGTTCTGCGTCGGTCGGTTGCCGTGCGCATGCGCCGATATGCGATTGTTATGATTGTGGCTGCGGCTGCTATGCTGACGCCGCCTGATGTCGTGTCGCAGATAATACTGGCACTGCCGATGTGGGCGCTGTTTGAAATAAGCATTCTATTTATGCGACGCGACCAATAGCGTTTTGTTTGACGCAAGTTTTATGATATAATTTGCGTGTGAAAAATTTCTGTGGATTTTTGCTGGCAGTCTGCGCAATCTTGGTTGCGGCATGTGACCTGCAGCCGCGTATAATTTCTTTGCCGGATTCGGTGGGTGACTTTATTTCGGATAGATATCCCGCATTGTTGGCCGACCCTGAAACTCAGCCGGAAATATATAACTCGGCGGCGACTGATTATGGTGTTTATGCATCGCCGGAATTATATGGTTCTGTTGAAACGGATGATTATATTTTATATTCCGATATCAATGATTATATGCTGCCAACAGAACAGGCGCCGGCGGCCACGACTGCTCCTGCTTCGTCAGAAGATGAACCGGAACAGGTTATCGGACAATACCATGCGCCCGGGGACAGCGAATCTGATACAAAACCTGCGCCCGGGGCAGAGGCGGTGCCGGATGATTATCTGGTTGTGCCGATGTATGGTGCACCGACGGATTCACGGCAGATAACAGTGGCCAAGGGTGATACGCTTTATTCCATTGCACGCAAGTATGGTGTGGCGGTTCAAGACATTGCGACGCTTAATAAATTATCCGCGCCGTATTCACTGCGTGTTGGGCAAAAGCTACGCGTTCCTGGAAATGGCGACATTGTTGTCGCCGCCGACAAGGCCCCGGCGCCAAAGCCGTCGCCCGCGGTGACACCGGTCGTGGCGGCACCTGTGGCGAAATCACCGACCCCGGCGCGTGTTCAGTTGCAGACCGTAACTGTTGGGGCGGGCGATACCCTATACTCTATATCCCGCAAGTATTCTGTTCCGGTAAATGATTTGGCGGTTATGAACGATTTGTCGGCGCCGTTTCGCCTGACCGTGGGCCAGCGCCTAAAGGTACCAAACCTGCAGGCGGCGGTCGCAAATGTCTCTCTCGCGACAAAGTCTGTTGCGCCAGCGGCCCCGACTAAGGCGGTCAGCCCGGCCAAGGTTGCAGCCCCCGCAAAGCCAGCCCACGCGGGTGGTGGCGCACAAAAGAAAGCGGATAATAAAAACACTGTAAAGAGCAACAGTGCCCAGAAAAATGCGCCGGTACAGAAGGCAAAAATATCATCGGACCCGAAAAAGAAACTGCCTGCGATTGCTGGACGTTCTTCGTCTAAATTTTCATGGCCCGTTCGGGGTAAGATTTTATCCGCATTTGGAACAAAGCCCAGTGGCCTGGTAAACGACGGAATCAATATTGCGGCGAATCGGGGCGCAACGGTTAAAGCGGCAGAAAACGGCGTTGTAGCGTATGCCGGCAACGAAGTAAAAGGTATGGGGAATTTGATAATAATCCAGCATTCGGGTGGTTGGATGACTGTATATGCGCATTTGGATTCGATGGCATTGCGCCGTGGTGCGCGTGTGTCTGTCGGTCAGAAAATCGGAACCGTCGGTGCCACTGGCAAGGTTGATAAACCCCAACTGCACTTTGAAATCCGCAAGGGAACCAAGGCTTATAATCCCGCGCATTATTTAAAGAAGTAGGGTGGACGTTGTCTTGATTGTTCTAAAGAAAAACCGCCAAAGGCGGTTTATATTTTTGGTGGGCGCGCAGGGACTCGAACCCTGGACCCACTGATTAAGAGTCAGTTGCTCTACCAACTGAGCTACGCACCCGATGGGTCTATTCTTTCGAATACCCGCAGATTATATATCTTTTTGTAGCATTTGCAAGAAATTATTATTTCTTTTTACATTGTATGGTTGCCGCCCGTTACACCATATACTTCGGCTGTGGTATATGATGACTCGTCCGATGCCAACAGTACGTACACACCCGCCAGTTCTGCCGGCTGGCCGGCGCGTTTAAGGGGGGTATCCATTCCGAATTCGGGTATTGAGTCTGTGGCGCGTCCGCCTGCAACCTGGAGGGCGGTCCAAATGGGGCCGGGGGCCACAGAATTTACACGTATTCCGCGATAGGCTACCTGTTTTGCCAGGGCGCGTGTGAACGCAACAATGGCGGCCTTGGTCGATGCATAATCAATCAGGTCTTTGCCGGGTTGGTATGCCTGTATCGAAGATGTTGTAATTATTGAGGCGCCCGCCTTTAGCAGGGGAATCGCCGCCCGCGCCATCCAAAACATTGAAAACACATTTATGGAAAATGTGCGGACCAACTGTTCTGTGCTAAGCTTTGAGATGTCTTTGCTGTATTGCTGGTAGCCTGCATTCATAACAATTATATCCAGACCACCCAGTGCCTTGTGCGCACGCTCGACCAGGCGCTGACAAAACTTTTCATCACCCAGGTCGCCCGGGATTAACACCGCGCGTCGGCCCGCTTCTTCGATATAGCGTGCGGTGTCGCGTGCATCGCGTTCTTCGGCCGGCAGATATGATATGGCAACATCGGCCCCTTCGCGGGCATAGGCGATTGCCGCCGCGCGGCCAATTCCCGAATCGCCGCCGGTTATCAATGCACGGCGCCCCGCCAGCCGCCCAGAGCCCTGATAAGTTTCTTCGCCACAGTCCGGTGTCGGACGCATTTTTAAATCGAGGCCAGGGTATGCTTGGCGCTGGCGTGGGTATTTTTCATGATAATATTTAGTTAGCGGATTTTTGCCGGATACGTTCTTTTTCATGCGTTTCCTCCTTGGGGTTATATTTTATATGTATGCAAACAATACCGCCATAGGCATTAAAGCCATTTGTCGCGTTCGGGGTAGGGGAATCCTTACCTATGCAAAGTTGTAAAATGCTTTGCTAGAATTATAGCGTTGACATGAAAACACAAGAAAACACAACCACAACTAAAAAAGGAGAAAAAATGAAAAAAATAGTTATCTCGACATTGGCGGTGCTGATTGCATGCCCGGCATTTGCGGGTGCAAATCAGAACAGCAGCTGGCAGTTGTTTGGCCTGGATCCGTATATCGGCCTGCGTGGTGGCATGGGCTACACCAATGTTAACGTAAAGCACAATGGTCACAAAAAATCCATGGATGACATGGTATACCAGGGTCGTGCAGCGTTAGGTTTGGAAGTATGCGACACTGTCCGCAGCGAAATCGAATGGTCTATTTTCAGCAAAGCTAAAGACAACAAGCGTTATGGCGATCAGCGTTTGAAGACCGAAACAAAGATGCAGACTTTGTTGTGGAACACTTACATGGAATTCGGTTCATATGAAGTTGTTCGCCCGTTCGTTGGTGTTGGTGCCGGTGTTGCGTTCACAAAGATGGACAAGCGCGTAGATGGTATCGGCTCCTGGAGCGACGACAAAACACGCTTCTCTGCAATGGGCAGCTTGGGTGTAACGTTCGACTGGCAGCGTATCGCCGTTGATTTGGCCGCGCGTTATACATATGTTGATATTCAGTCCGGCCTGCATAACATTGGCGGTGATTTGGGTATTCGCTTTATGTTCTAATGCCTAATCGCCGCTGCGCAATGCGCGGCGGCGATTAGTAGTTGTTTCAGAAAAAACAAACCGCGCGATGGCCGCGGTTTGTTTTTATTAAAAAATCCCGCATTGCGGGATTTGTATTTTAAGACAACTGGGCCAGGGCAATTTTGCCAAGGAAGGCTGCCTCGATATCGCCCAGCAGCGATTTTGTTCCCTCGTCCAGGTCGTCATCTTCCAGCAGGTCTTCGGTGCGAGATATAATTTGTTCACACATTTTAACCAGGTCGCGGCTAATCAGCTTAGGGGCCAGCAAATCCGGCTTAAAGACTTTCTTTTCACCGCGTGCCATAAAATAACTTTCGGCCAGGCTGTCCGCCCATGTGTCAACATCTTCGGTTAGGCGGTCGAAGAGCAGGTGCTGGGCATAGTTGTCCGTAGACCAGTGGTTTATTTTACAAGCATATTTAAATGCGACTAGATTTTGTAACAATTCATACATTTTTCATCCTCCTTTTGCATTGTGATTTTACCAACATACCAGGCGCGAAGTTATAGGATAATAAACTGGCGCTATGTGCATGAAATCTGGGATTTTTTTGGGAATTCAAACCTGGCGAAAATGCGAAAAAAATATTGTACAATGTATTTCGTAACCAAAAGGAAAAAGGAGACCTTTATGAAAAAACTTGTTAAGAAAATGTTTATGTTTACATCCGTTCTGGCGGCGGCTGCGATACTGAGCGGTTGTACCACAATGTGCGGTCAGAAAAAGAAACACGTAAAGCCGGCGGCTGCGACGGAAACCGTTGTTTTCTATCAGACATATGAACAGGCAGACATCAATCGCGTTTCAGCAAAAATGTACACCCACAGCAGCCATGGTGGCGAATCGAAAATGGGATACATCAAGTTTGTTGAAACAGACAGCGGCCTGAAAATGGATGTTGATTTGAAAGACCTGCGTCCGGGCGTAACATACACTGTTAAAATCTATCAGTGCGGCAGCTGCAACAACGACAGCATGTGCTGTGACAAGTCCAGCATGCCTATCAGCCTGCCGAAGTTGAAGATTGAAAAGAGCGGCCGTCTGGAAGAAACGTTTATCATCCGTGGCCTGACTGCGGCGCAGCTGAACAACGCGAAGATTTATCTGGAACGTGACGGCGGCTACAAAGCAGCATGGGGTACATTTGACCGTGGCATGATGCTGTAATCTGTCTGGCAGCATAAGTTCATGGGTATGCGCCCCGGAATTATCCGGGGCGTGTTTTTTATAAATTTACTTTAAGAAAAATTTCCTATATGATAATCTTGTCCCCAGATGGGGATGAGAAAGGCGACAGCTGTTTTGATTGGAATTATTGGTGGAATGCTTTTTCCACGCGCGTCGTCTTGTATGCAAAATATTGTGTCTGATATTTACGGGGACTATATGAATATCGCTGCTGATACGTATCTTGCCGCGGGGGTGATTGTAGACGTCGAAAGCATGCATATCACTTCATCAGTCAGATTAGAAAATGCAGCAGAAATACAAGCCGATATTTATGTATGTGACAACTGTGATTTTCATATAAAGAATTCAGGTAAAATTTCCGGGAATATACATTTAGGCAGTGGGGCCGAAATGGTTCAGATTATCCGCGACAGGGAAGATATAACATATCTTAATGTGAACGGGCCGTATGTTGTGCTGGCCGATGGGGTAAGTGCAATTTCATGGGACGAGTTATCATTGCTTGGGGCGAATGCGGGAACGTTAGTTTTGCGTAATAGTGAAATTGTATTTGGCGATTCGGTTCCACGGCTTGCCGCGTTTAGTAGTGATGTTTCACGCGTAGTATTAAACGGTGTAATAACGCTAAATATATCAGAAGATTATTTATACAGCGACAGTCCTTTGATGCGTAATGTTGCCGGTGACGCAACCGTTGTATTCAGCGGTACTGCACCTGGGCCGCTGCATGTGTTCAATGCGGATATTCGTGATGGTGACCTGTATGTAAAGCTGTTACGGGAAACCGATTATTATAAAATACTGGGTAATGATACGGGACGGATGCTGAATATTGTTCGTGATATTTTGCCCGATGACAAGCTGCTGGGGCGCTTGGATATGGCGCAGACAATGGATGAGTTAAATCATATAATGAAAAGTAGTATCGCGCTTAATCCGATTCGCCTGGCTAGCAGTGCTCGTATTCTGGACGGCTTTTTGATAAATGGAATAAAATTCGACACATCCGGCGATGCAGGGCTTGTTACACTGGGCGCCAGGCCAATTTATATTTATTCCGACGATATTTCTATATATGCATTGTCTGCGGACTTTTCACTGACGCCGGTCAAGGGGTTGGATGTCGGCGTATCCGGATATGGTGCGCGTGCCACATCTGATGACGGGATAAATAATTTTTCAGCCGATATGTATGGCGCAAATTTTGGTGTTAAGTATAGCGGTTCATATCTGCGCAGTCGTTTTGTGCTCGGGGCTACGTATTCTGAGTTTCTGGTTCCTTATATATTTGACGGCAATAGTATAAAGGATGAAGCAAAAGGTCTGTCTTTGTATGGCGTTGCGGATTTGGGTATTTTACTGGGCGGGATAGAGCCCTATGTCGGCATTGAATACAGACGTGATAAGATATTGGATGTCATTGAAGTGCAGGTTTTACCCCGCACTGGGTTCGAGGCTGAATTCATATCCGGTGGGGTTGATTTGGAATATCGCTATAAAATAAATGCGGCAATAAACTCAGCCAATGAAATTCATATCGGGGCTGGGGCCGGTTTCTGGTCGGATGACGATATGGCCGGCGGTGATATCACAGTTGGCGTTGCCCACGATGACAATGGTGCAGCCTACATGTTTTCGATATCCGCCAAAATTAAATTTTAATCGGCCAGTTCGCCACGTAATGAGGCCTTGTTGGCAGCTGTAATCTTTATTGCCGCAATTGGCGCCGGCGCTGCATCGGTGGATGCAACGATGCATTGCTGCATATATGGCGTACGATATACCAGATGCCGTCCCGTTTTATCGGGCCCCTCGCATAGGCATTCCAGCGTTCGTCCGACACATGATTCGTTAAATGTTCGCTGAATGTCGTTCAGGGCATCGTCAAGCAGCGCCAGACGCGCCGCCTTGATGTTTTCTGGGATTTGGTCTGGCATTAGGCTGGCCGCGGTATGGGGGCGGGGCGAATATTTGAAAGAATATGAATTTATATATTTTATTTTGCGTGCGATTTCCTGTGTCATCGCAAAGTCTTGGTCTGTTTCTCCGGGGAAGCCTACGATAAAATCACTCGATATCTGAATGTCTGGGCGTGCTGCTCTTAATTTGTCAACTATATCTATATATAGATTTAGCTCATAAGGGCGATTCATTCTTGTCAATACATTGGGGCTGCCGCTTTGTATAGGCATGTTAAGGAACGGCAGCAATTTTGCCTCTGTTCTAAACATATCGATTAAGTCATCCGTCATTTCGGTTGGATAGCTGGATGTAAATCTAATACGTCGTATTTCGGGCAGGGGCGCCGTGGCGCGAATTAAATCCGACAGTCTGTATGTTTTGCCGTCGCTGTCTGTATATTTATAGCCATTTACATTTTGCCCCAGGAAACATATTTCAATTGCCCCTGTGTCGGCCGCATGTTTACAGTCCCGGATTACGTCCTCAAAGGGTCTTGATACTTCGCGGCCGCGTGTGTAGGGCACAATGCAATACGTACAGCAATGGTTGCATCCTTCCTGTACGGGGATATAGGCGACTGTGGGTGATTGGCTCATTTGCGGCAGTTCGTCAAACTTTTCAAGTCCGCCCAGGTCGATGTTTAGCAGTCTGGCATCGGGGTTTTCTAAAATCTCTGGCAGTTTGTGATAGCTTTGTGGCCCCAGTACAAAGTTTAGCTCAGGGATGCGTTTAAAGGCATGGGCGCCGGCCTCGCGGGCGACGCATCCGACAATACCGAACAAGGCATCGGGCTTTTTTGCGCGGCGAATACGCCCCAGGGCGGAAAATACCTTATCCGTTGCCTTGGCGCGAACCGCGCAGGTATTAAGAATAATTATATCTGCATCCGAGACTTCATGTGTTTCAACCAAGCCGCGTTGGGATAACATTGACGCAATACGCTGGCCGTCATACACATTCATCTGGCAGCCGAATGTTTTTATAAAAAACTTTTTCATTGGGGCGCCGCGTAATTTATTTTTTCTTTGTGCGTTCTGCACGCTTTAGCATAACCGCTGCTTTTTTAGCGTGGACTTTTTGATACGTGCGGGCAAGTTCACGGTGTCTGCTGATAATGGGGGTATCCGCGACTTCTTTAACGCCATATACAACGCCGGTAATAGGATTGTTTTCAATTATAGTTACGATTTTCATTTTCATTTCTTTTCCTTTTATAGTTTTTTAACCCAACTTTTTGCGCAACAGTTCGTTTACAACCGCCGGATTTGCTTTGCCGCCGGTGGCTTTCATTACGCCGCCCACAAAGAACCCAAGCAGGCCTGTTTTGCCCGCGCGATACTGTTCTACCTGGGCGGTGTTTGCAGCGATTACATCATCAACGGCTTTTTCAATAGCGCCCGTATCGGTAATTTGTTGCATGCCGAATTTTTCAGCGATATCTGCGGGCGTGCCGCTTTCGCCGTCCAGCATTTTTATAAATATCTCCTTGGCCTGTTTACCGTTTATAGATTTATCGGCAATCATATCTACCAATTGTGCCAGATTTGCCGGTGTGATAATTCGCGGCATCCCAGGCTCAGCTGTATCCACAGCGTTTTTTTCATCCCAGTTTTCAGGATGCGCAAACAGTTCTGATATCATCCAGTTGGCGATGGATTTTGCGCGTGATTTTTTGTCGCCGACGGCCGCGTCAAACCAGCGGGATATATCTGTGCTTTCCGTAAGGCGTGTTGCGTCATATTCAGCCAGCCCCAGTTCATTTACATATCGCGCACGTGTCGCCGCGGGCAATTCAGGCATGGTTGCACGTATCCGCTCGATTGTTGCGTCGTCTATTTCCAGCGGCAGCAAATCCGGGTCCGGGAAATAACGATAGTCTAATGCATCCTCTTTACTGCGCATTACGGATGTTGTGCCGTCCGATTGTGAATAACGCATGGTGTCTTGCGATACAACACCACCCGATTCGTATAATTCGATTTGACGACGTGCCTCGTATTCGATTGCGGATTTGATGAACTTAAAAGAAACCATATTTTTTGTTTCGGTGCGTGTGCGGAACTCTGTGGAGCCGACAGGTCGAACAGAAACATTAACGTCGGCACGCATGGAACCTTCTTCCATGTTGGCCTTTGACACACCCAGGGCGCGTGCAATTTCGCGTATTTCGCGCAGGTATCTTTCCGCTTCGTCCGGGGATGAGATGTAAGAGTTGTTTTCAGGATTTTTTACGTCCAAAAACGTTACTATTTCAAGTAATGCAACGCCCGTGCGGTTATAGTCTGCGAAAGATTTTGTCGGATGCACATCATGTTTTAATTTTCCCGCATCCTGTTCCAGGTGGGCGCGCTCGATAAATATTTTCTTCGGTGTGCCATCGTCGCCCATAATTTCAACCCAACCGCGGCCGACAACCGGTGGCTGGTCTGCGGGCTGTGATATCTGATATCCCTGGGGCAGGTCGGGGTAGAAGTACTGTTTACGGGCAAACGTGCTGTGTCGTGATATTTCGGCATTTAACCCCAGGCCCATTTTGATAGCCTGTTCGACGCAGTATTCATTTAATACCGGCAACATACCGGGCATTGCACAGTCAACCATTGACACCTGGGTGTTTGGCGAAATGCTTGGGTTATAGTCGGCGGATGCGCCGCTGAATAATTTGGAATCAGACAGTACTTCTATATGTGTTTCCAGCCCGATAACCAATTCCCAATCACAAGTTTTGCCCTTTATCGTAAACATTTCTTCTTTTTCCTTGCTTTTTATATTTTAGTATCTTATTATGCGTCTCGCAGTTGGCTAGGTAGCTCAGTTGGTAGAGCAAGGGACTGAAAATCCCTGTGTCGGCGGTTCGATTCCGTCCCTAGCCACCAGAAATTTTATGGCGTTTGCCATTTTTTTTATTTCCCCATTATTTTGGTTGGACGATTATCAAGTGCGGCGGCGGTTTCAATAAGCTTAGCCAGGCCCAGTACACGCATATCGGCAAATCGCGGACCTACAACCTGCAGCCCCAGCGGTAAACCGTTTTCTGCCATGCCGGCCGGAACGCTGCATGCCGGTACCCCGGCCAGGTTCATTGCAACCGTAAACAGGTCCAGTGCGTAATATTCCAACGGCGACAGGTCCGAGTCCAGCGGCAACGCCGTTCCGGATGCCGACGGGCATACGATTAAGTCACACTTTTCAAAAGCGTCGCGGAAGCTGTCCGCAATCATGCGACGTACGCGCGCCGCCTGCATGAAATAGACATCATACGACTCGCTGCTTAGAACGGCGGTTCCAATAATCATGCGGCGCTTTACCTCGTCGCCAAATCCGGCGGCGCGTGTTTTCTTGTATGTATCGATTAAATCTGCACCGTCCACGCGCAGACCGTATTTCATACCGTCATATCGCGCCAGGTTAGAAGATGCCTCGGCCGGGGCGATTATATAATATGCCGCCAATGCGTCCAGGATATTCGGAATAGATACCTCGACTATTTCTGCGCCCATGGATTTTAAATCGGCAATTCGTGCATCAAAGGCTTTCTTCATGTCGGCGCTGATTTCTACGTCTGCGAATTCCTTTATCACACCTATGCGCAGTGTTTTTGGGACCAGGGCGGGAACTGTTGCGCTGACGTTGATGTCTTCTGTGCGGGCGCTGGTCGATTCCTTGGGGTCATGGCCCGCCATAACGGCCAGCAGGGCCGCCGCATCGTCAACGGTACGGGCAATTGGGCCCGGTGTGTCCAGACTGGATGCGAATGCAACGCAGCCCCAGCGGCTGCATATTCCGTATGTTGGCTTCATCCCGACCAGGCCTGTGATAGATGCCGGGAATCGGATAGAGCCACCTGTATCCGTACCGGTTCCGCCAATCGCCAGACCGGATGCGATTGCAGATGTTGCACCCCCGGACGAGCCGCCCGCAGTCAGGCGTTTTTCCATTTGCCATGGATTGACAGGTGCACCGAAATAGCTGGTCTTGCTGAACGTGCCCATGGCGAATTCATCCAGGTTTGTTTTCCCCAGCAGTACGGTGCCACTGTCTATAAATTTTTGTGAAATTGTTGACTCGTATTCCGGAATAAAGTTTTCCAGCATGCGTGATGCCGCCGTTGTGCGTATGCCGCGCGTGGCAAACAAATCCTTCATCCCAATCGGCAGTCCGTCCAGTGCCAGTGCACTGTCCGTGGCATAGCGTGCATCTGCCGCGGCCGCATCAGCCAGCGCGCGTTCCGGTGTAACGGTGATATAGCAGTTTAAATCCTTGCCGAATTTTTCAATGCGGTCCAGATAGGCGCGTGTTAGTTCGGTTGCGCTTATCTCGCGCTTTTTTAATTTTTCCAATGCCTGGGTAATCGTCAAATCAATCATTGTTATATCACTTCCTATTGTTGTCTTTTGTTTTGATGTTGCCGTTATTCGTCCATAACTTTGGGAACTGCAAAATAGCCGCGGCTGACGCCCGCCTTGTCCGGGGCATTCGCCAGAACCGCATCACGGATGTTTCCATCGGTTACCATATCCGCACGGCGCGGTGCCGCATGCTCTGCCGGGGAAATCATTGGGGTAATACCGGTGGTATCTATTTTCTGTAATTTATCCAGCCATTCAACGACCGAGTCGATATTCATTTCCTCCAGCTTTTCGTCTGAAATTTCAATTCGTATCAAGTCTGCGAATTTTCTTAATTGCTGCTTGCTAAACGCCATGTTTCATCCTATATTAAATTACATGAGGATTATATAATGATTTTGCCAGATTTCAAGGCTTTTCCGCGCACGGGACGCATTATTGGACTTGACTGGGGCGCACGTCGTACGGGTGTCGCGGTATCCGATGCATCGCGCGAATTTATATTTACGCGTCCGGCGATTGTAACGTCTCGTGGCGACGTGATGTGGGCGCGGCGTGTTGCAGATATTGCACGTGATGAAAATGCGGTCGGAATTGTTATCGGGCGACCGGTTCATTCTGACGGTACTGTTTCGGAAATCATGGATGATATTATGCGCAATGCCACGGAACTGTGCACATACGTCGATTTGCCTATATGTTTTATAGACGAAAATTTAACAAGTTTTGCGGCCCAGGAATCAATGGGACGCGTAAGGGTATCTGATATAAAGCGTCGTCTGGATTCGGAGGCGGCACGTGTGATTTTAGAAAACGCCATTGCAATAATAAACAGAATCCGGGACTAAAAAATCCCGGATTTCATGTATATAGATAGTTTTTTTACTCTTCGTTTTTTCGAATCAAAAAACCACCAAAAT
>WSMU01000005.1 GCA_013316395.1 Alphaproteobacteria bacterium
GCAAAGGCCCGCTGTATAAATTTCGGCACGGGGATGGTAAAGAGCGGTTTTTTCGTGCGCACTATTACCGTGGTTGTGGCGACATACATCGGCACCGCCGCCAGTACCAGCAGGCCGAATACAAATCCGCCAAATCCATAAAGGTGAGAATGGGCCAGGACCTGCCATGCGCTGGTGGAGAACATGTCAAAGTTAAACAGTGTGCTGAGTATAAACTTCATTACTAATATGTAACAAAGTGTCCATATAATGGCATAACGGTTGGCTTTGAAGAAATCCGCAATTTTTTTCATCTATAAAACAGTAGACAAAATGGCGGAGTTTGTCAATAAAATATTTTTTGTACGATTGTAAAAAATGTCCTAAGAAAGTGCTTTTTTTTAGGCCCGGTTTAGGGTATAATTAAAAAGATAGAAAGGGAGAGTTATTTATGCATAGTCTGCTGAAAATATGGGGTGCATCGTTTGCGAGCGTTAGTGTTTTAGCGTTTGTTGGCGCGGCATACGGCGTTGCGCCGGCTGGGCGTGCTGCTTATAATAACACTGTGGCGACGGGGCGCGCGGGGGCATCGGCGGCGGCACGTATGCCTTCTATGCCGACGTTATCTATTAACACAGTGGGAAATATGTCGCCCAGTTTACCGCCCAATGGTGGAAGCGGTAATAATCCGAACCCGCCAACGCCGGGTTTAAAATGTCCGGCGGATGCAACAGGTGTATATCCAAAATGTGTCTGTGCGGGGGATAAAATCTATAATGTAACTACCAATACATGCGATGCATGTGAATACGCCGGCCAGATTGTTGTTGACGGTGCCTGCAAGTGCCCGGACGGTACGCATTTGGATACGGCGACAAAGTCATGCGTCGCGGATTCTGAATGTCCGGATGGCGGTGTTAAGGATTCTGAGTATAATGTGGAAAAGTGCATGAACGACGTTTATGCATGTGTTAATAACGGTGGCCTGCCTAATGGCATTAACGACTTGTTTAACGAAGACCTGCGTAACAGTATCGAGAGTGGCATGGGCCTGTGCAATATTCAGGTTGAGCGCTGCGTACGGGAAATTCGTCGCAACTGCAAGAATGTTTATCGTTCAACGGCAGATGTATGGATTGACTTTAACGCGCGCAAGGTTCAGCCGGAATACTACAGCTTTGTTCTGCGCAAGACGGGGCTGACCCCGAACCAGGCGGAAAACACATGCCTGTTGCTGGATAGAAATACGTTCGGGCCGTCGTTTGCGGCGGTTGGCGTCAATGGTTCCACGACATCCGAATATAATAACCGTGTTGGCGCATATAACAGCCAGCAGGGCAATGTCCTTATTAAAAGCAACCCCCAGGGGCCGACAGTAAATTCAGGTCATGGCGGTGTTGACGGCTCGCGCGGGCATTATGCGCGCTGGGATGCGACAACGGCTGATTGCTATATCCGTGTTGCGGCATATAACAAGGATACTCATATTAAAAACAGCTGGCTGTTTGGTGCGGCCGGTGACGACAAACCGGCCGAGGTATGGAAACTGGCCGGAGACACGTTTAGCTGTAACAAAGACCTGTTCGGATTTTCGTTGATGAATGATACCAGTACGGCGGCGGTTGTCGGTATTGGTGGCGGAACACTGGTCGGGGCGGGCGTTGGTGCGCTGGCCGGGCATGGTTCTCGGGATTTCAACTGTACAAACGACGGGCATCGTAAAAAGGCGATGGAGCAGCTAAAGAGTTCCGGAAAAATTGCGGTGCTAAACGAATATCTGATGATGCCGATTAGCTCGTCTGCGGATTCGCTGACGGTGTCAGAGTGCAATGATATCGTTGACTTGTACCAGGCGTATTCACAGGCGCTTAGCGCGGCCGCAGAATGTGACGGCTTTGTCGGCGAAGAATATTCGTATGAGGCAACCGTATCATGGTCAAATGTTGTAAAGATTAAGTGCAAATACGAAGGGACCCAGAGCGGATACAACGAAGCAGATTTTTATCGTCAGTGTTTCGCGGGCGACCCGGATTTGAAGCCCTGCGCGGAGGCCGGCCTGAGTGATATCGAGGAATGTGCGGCCTTGCTGGCCCAGCAGGTGCCGATTGACAACCTAGTAGAGCAGGGGACATTGGCGTTGCGAACCCAGGGGGCATGCCGGTTCAAGCATCTGAATAAAGCAGCGGCGGCCGGTACGGGTATTTACTGTACGGGTGATGCGGGATGCATCGGTGCCGAAGAATTGCGCAAAGAGGCATCGCGCCTGGGCAGTGTATTCGGTAATGTTCAGATTATGCAGGGTGAAAAGAATAATCGCGCAAAGACGACATTGGTCGGCGCCGGCATTGGCGCGGGCGCGGGCGGCGTGGCCACGGCGATAACCGCCTTTGTAGAGCGCAGCAACATCAACTGTCGCGTGGGTGACGGCCTGGCTCAGGTTGGCTTTGGCAAGTCGCACAATATAGGCACGCTGAAAGATTTCTATGTTAAATGGAATCTGCATCTGCCCGAAAGCATAACACCCACCGGCCAGGCAAACGATTGCGATTCATGGCGGGCGCTGTGTGGGGCGCTGACGGACCCAAAGCAGTGCAAGAATGCCCAGATAAACTGGCGCGGGCCCGAGGACAAGACAATAACGCTGATTAAATCGGCGTGCACAATGTCGGGCAGCCGGTGTATTGAAAACTATGCGGTTGCAAAATCGTACGGCGCATGCGAATAAAAACAGTCCCCGCAATAGCGGGGATTTTTCTTTTGATTTTTATATGAACTGATGTATAATAATATACGTAATAAGGAGACTTATTATGCGGGCCTAACAAACCCGCGCAGTAAGCGCCTGTGTGTGCGTTAATCATACCAGTTCCGATACGGGACTGGATGGTGGTGAATAACCAATAAACCACGTGCAACTTACTGTGCATTTGTTAGCTCCAGTCCCGCTTTGTCTTCAATGCGGGCTTTATATTTTTAGCGGTTGCTTTTTTGTGGCAGCGGAATATAATGAATGCATAATACGTAACCCTTGTTACGGCGTGAGGCTTAGAAACCTCTCCAATAGTGCGCCTGTATCAGGCGCGGGCGCAAACTTCAACCGTTATGGCTGGAGGCTGGCATCATATATTGAAAGTGTCGGGCAATACTATTGGATTGTTTCTAACCCCCAGCCACTAGAATTTTTCCAGTGGTTTTTTTGTTATCAAGCAACAGGGGCACCGTGTGAATATTCGTGACGAGATAGAGCAAATCCGCCGAGAGTTAAATATTCCCGACTATCAAATGTGCAACATATTTGACATGAGTTTGGAGGAATTTAGACGCTATCGCAGTAATATGCGGCAGGGACCGGGAACGTATGGATTAATCATGTTCGTTATAGAGACCCGGCGCCCCCTAAAGACAATAGAGGAGAGAGAAAAGCATGACACACGAAAGTCTGTGGCGGGCAATAGACATACTGGCGGCGAACAACGGAATGTAGATAACAAAAATGGCAAAGAAGGCGGGGCTGGATGAATCCACGTTTAATCCGTCAAAACGTGTCAGTCCTACGGGGCGGCCGCGTTGGCATGCGTTTGATACGATAAACAAGGCGCTGGCGGTGACGGATACGTCGATGCTGGATTTTTTACGGCTGGCCTGTGTCAGGGATGAATAAAAAATCCCGCGCAATATGCGCGGGGGCAGACCAAACTTTTTTATGCGGCTTTTTTCATATCGCTCTTTATTCCGCGTAGATATTTGCGCAGTTCGTCAATGGCGACCAGACTGCCGTCGCGGCGCTCGGCCGACCAATAGTCCCAGCCGTTAAAGCTGACGCTGCGCTGCAGGCGGGCGGCCATTACATGAATGGATGCCTTGCCGTGCAGACTGTGTGTCAGTTGGCCGTCGCGCGTAATCATGACGCGTGCGCCCTTGGGGCTGACCAGGGTTTGGCCAACGTATAGCAGGCCTGCGTCAATAAGCTCTTTGAAGGCAATGCGTGCTTCGGCCCGTTTGGGGGCGGTAACCTCGATATCCGTCAGGTCGGCCGGTGTTATCCGTTCTATGCGGGCGCGGGCCGCGGCAACGTATGATGCGTCGCGCTCGAATCCTATGAAGTTGCGCCCCAGTTCCTTGGCCGCGGCGGCGGTGGTGCCACTGCCCATGAATGGGTCCAGGATGATGTCGCCCGGCTTGGTCGAAGACAATATTACGCGGCGCAGCAAATCCATAGGCTTTTGCGTGTTATGCAAGCTTTTCCCGTCAGAGCCTTTGATGCGCTCCTCGCCCAGGCAGATGTTAATGTCCCAGTCGGAGCGCATCTGCTTGCCGCCGTTCATTTTCTTCATCGTTTCATAGTTAAAGGTGTATTTACCTGTCTTTTGCGGCGTGGCCCAAATCAGAGTTTCGTGCGCGTTGGTAAAGCGCGTGCCGCGGAAATTTGGCATTGGGTTGGTCTTTACCCATACAATGTCGTTTAAAATCCAAAAGCCTAAATCCTGTAAAATAGCGCCCACGCGGAAAATGTTATGATAGCTGCCGATGACCCACATGGCGCCATCCGGTTTTAAAACGCGCTTGCACTCGGCCATCCATTGGCGTGTGAATTCGTCATACTCGGCAGGGCTGTCGAACGCATCCCATGCATCGCGAACCGCGCGGGCCGCTGTTTGGTCTTCGGGACGGTAGAGCGTTTTTGCCCCCAACTGTAGATTATACGGACTGTCTGCGAAGACGGCATCAACTGAATTGTCGGGCAGGCCACGCATCATCTCTATACAATCGCCGGCCAAAATCTGGTTCAGGTATTTGTTCATATCTCTCTGCCTATGTGGTAATTTTACCATATTTATAGGCTTAAAAAAAACGTGGCCGGGTGGGATGAATATAAAATTGTGCTTGATTTTTATAAAAATGCGATTTTTTCAAAAAAATTAATCTTGCAATTTATGCTTGCGTGCCGGGGATTTGATTGCTACCGTTATTATCATTATGAGATGCCCATACTGTAATTCAACCGACAGTCGCGTTACGGATTCCAGACCGGATACCGAAGATGCAATTATTCGACGCAGACGTGTATGTAATGACTGTGGCGCAAAGTTCACAACGGTTGAACGTATTCAGATGCGTGATTTAATGGTTCGTAAAAACGGCGGCAAGATAGAGGCATTTGACCGTGAAAAACTGCGGCGCAGCATAAAGCTGGCGTGTAGAAATCGCGATGTGGGTGATGAACAAATTGAAAAACTGGTGACGTCTATTCATCGCCGGCTGGAAACGGAAACCGCAGACGATACTGTAACCAGCAGTATGGTCGGACAAATGGTGTCGGATTCGCTACTGAATCTGGACCCAATTGCGTTTGTGCGCTTTGTATCCGTTTATCGCAAGTTTTCGCGTATCGCCGATTTTAAGAAAATTATAGACCAAATTCCAGAGGCTGACGACGATGCCACGGTATGTCACCTGCCGAAAACGTCACTGTTTTAAAAGATGAAAAAATTTATCGCATTTTTATTCGCTGTAATCATGCCGGTGGCGGCAATGGCCGTTGATTCGCCGGATGTGTTGGACGACGAAAACGCCAGCCTGTACAGCCAGATTTTCATGTTGCAGGCGAAGGAAAAAATTGATTCTGCAATGCGGCTGGAAAAGCAGCTGACTGATGAGTTGCTAATGGGGGAGGTGCTGTATCAGCGCTATATCTCTAAGACATATCATACCAAGGGGCGCGAGGTTGCCGCATGGCAGCAAAAGTATTTCAATATGCCCGGGGCCGAGCGTATGGAAAAACTGGCTAAGATTAAAAAGGTAAGTGTACGCAGTGCCAAACTGCCCCGTACAATATCGGGCAGTGCATCCATAGAGGCCGCACAGTCTGAAACATGGACCGCAAAAAAATATACGGGTGATGCGGCGAAAAAAATTACAAAATTCAAAAGCGCAATCCGCACTGGCAGTACAAAGACCGCGCGCCTAATTTTACAGGATGCGTCTTTTCGGCGCCGCCTGACGGAATCTGATTATGGGCGCCTGGCCGGGCGTTTGGCTTATATTTACTATACAAATGGTGAATACGAACTGGCTAAGAAGTGGGGGTTTGTGTCGTCTGATGCGGAGTCTGAGTACGGTTTGTGGACAATGGGCCTGCTGTATTTCAAGGAAGAAAAGTTTGCCGAGAGCGAAAAGTACTTCAGCCGTATTTTAGACCTGGACCAGATTAACAATGCCCGCAAGACGGAGGCTGCGTTCTGGGCCGGGCGTGCCGCGGACTTTGACGGCCGCCGCAGTCGTGCGCGCGAATACTGGAAGATTGCCGCGGCGCATCCGATGGCCTTTTATGGTGCACTGTCGGCAACAATGCTGGGGCATGCCCCCCAGTACGAGTTTTTTGAGCAGGACTGTACCGATGATGACTTTGACGCACTGCGTGAAACTAAGTATGGGAAAATTGCGCTGGCACTGTTACAGGTGGGCCAGAACGCCCGGGCAGAGCAATATCTGAAGCTGCTGATAACAGCCGGGGCGTCGGATAGGACGCTGCATGCGGTAAATTCTGTGGCGACGGCGTATGGGCTGCCGCGGTTGGCGATTCAGGCGTCTAGTGTTGTGCGTGATCGTGGGATTCTGGAAATCGATGACAATATTATTTATTCCGCGCAATATCCGCTGCCCGATTGGGAACCTATGGGCGGGTGGTCTATTGACCGGGCGCTGTTGCTGGCGATTACTAAGCAGGAAAGTAATTTCCGTGCGAATGCAAAGTCTGGTGCCGGCGCCAGTGGTGTTATGCAGTTGATGCCGAGTACGGCCCGACTGGTTGCGCGTAACAACAAGGTGTCTATGGCTGATATCGACATATCTAATCCGGAGCATAACATGTTCCTGGGGCAGCAGTATATCGTAGATTTGTTGGCGCATCCGAATATTGAAAATAATATAATCAAAATGCTGGTGGCGTATAATGCGGGAATGGGAACGCTGGTTAAGTTTGAGAAGTCTTTTGATACCTATGACCCGCTGCTGTATATCGAAAGCTTTCCGGCGTATGAAACCCGTGGGTATATAAAGCGCGTGATGTCTAATATGTGGTTGTATCGTGCGCGTCTGGACCAGCCGCTGACGTCAATGCGGGAGTTGGCCGATGGTGACTGGCCATTGTATAACAGCGAAGATGAATATGTTCAAAAGCAAATCGCCGACCGAATGTCGATATAATTGTGCCCCCAGGTTGGGGGCTTTTTATTTTGCAAATTCAATAACTTTATGATTTAATTACTATTTATAAAGGCAGAGCGTTTTTATTAGTCATGGGGGGACAATTTATGCGGCGGTATTTGTTTTTGTGCTTTATTTGTTTGGCACCGTCATTTGGGCATGCGTCTTCGCATGCGCTGGATGAGGCGATAAGGGGTGCGCGTATTTATTGTCTGGGAATATCGGACGATTTGGCGCATCTTAAAACTATGGCCGGGATAAATACTGTCGTTACAAGTGTTGGTGTTGCAACCGGCGCCGGGGCGACAGCGGTTGGGGTTGTAAAGTCCGGCAAGGATAAAGGTATTGAGGAACTGGAAAAATATGTGGAAGAGCTAAGGGCTCTGGGGCAGATGCAGACGGAAGTGGACTATATTGAATTAACTGCGCAAGAAATTCAGATGTTAAATACGCCGGTCGAGATAGATGATGTTGCGGCATCGGTCAATGACAGTTCGACCGTCGCTGAAAATGAAAGTGTGAGCTCCGAACTGGCCTTGGCGGAAGAAAAATTGCGCCAGGAAACAAGAAAATCCAAAAATCTGGGTAATTGGCGTACAGGATTACTGGCGGCTAATACGGTGACAAATGTAGCGGGGGTTGCTATCGCTGCCAATAACAAGGTTGACGATGAATTACAAGGGCGCATTGACGAGTGTGTTGTTCGTATAAATCAACTGGATATAATCAATATGCAAGAGCATGTTGCAGGCAATTCTGATGATAATCAGTTCGCAATGGCATCGAATATTGTCAATGTCTGCGGTATGTGGAAAAACGCCAATCTGGCGCAGATAAACGCAAAGGCAAAAGCGGCCGCGATATCTAGCGGAATTGGTTCGGGTGTTGGCCTGATAGGGGCACTAACAAGTGCTGTTGCAAATACCGACAAGACGCGAAATGATAATACTGCGGCGGGCAAGGCAAAAGAAAAGAATTTAAATACAGCGGCAAATGTTTTGGCCGGTGGTACAACTGTTGCCAGCGGTGTTGCAACAATATTTAATGCAACACAAATAGGCGCAATAAAGCGTGCGCTGGAAATAGCTGCGTCTTGCGAGGAGGCCCTGTGATGAGATTGTGTCGCTTTTGTTTGATTCTTGGATTGTTAGTGGCGCCAAAATTGGCGGTCGCTATCGGGGAATTTGAATGCAGTGCCGAAGCCAATATAGGTAATAAATATATCTGGTCTATGGCGGCAATGAGTGATGTAATAAACACATATTACGGCTATAGGTGTCCGGTAAATCTGCCGGAAATGGTAAAAATGGCCGAAGCGATAAAAGAAAATCCAAGAAGAACATCGGCAGAGCTTAGATGTATTTGTGCAAAAGAAAGAATTAGAATGACAACACAGCGTTTGTATGTCGTAGAAAAAGGCAAACCGTGTGGTACAGGCGCATGCGTGGCAGAGCCTATGGAGGCCTGTAATATATTTATAAAAGATTTAATTAAGGCAAATAATAGGTATGCAGTTTCTATCAGAGCGGCGACGCGGCCCGGGACCTATGTTCAGATGCATTCATGTAATAGCGGTGGTCGTAATGTACCTGTTTATAAGATTGTAAATGTTGTTCCCGGCGCGGATAACAGTGTGTATCTGATTAACTCTAATGGTAGAATAGCCCGGGCTACTAATAAAACACTTAGAAATGATACATTTATAAATGAAACGGCGCAGTCAGAGAATGTTGCAGCCGGTGAAATTCGTGGGATATATAATAATAGTTATATTTTCCTGACAGATGTTACGCATAAGGTATATGAAATGGTAAATAGTGGTGCCGGGACACCGTTTTATAGCATTGGTGCGGCTGGGCACCTTTTGCCGGGCGGTGATTATGATGTAAAAACATCATGGACAAAACAAGAATGTGACCCCAGGAATTTCGGATTCAGGGTGCCCGGGCAAACTGATACGGATGCGCATACAAACGGCGTTATATTCAAGGGACAAATTATAACGCTGGAGCAGTTGGGGCATATAATAACAGGCTTTCATCAAGAGGGAAGTATGGTCTCTGATGAAATGGTAGATTCCACAATTGCAAAGTTACAAAGTGGAAAACTTGGCGAGAATGTGATTAGAGGGGCGCTAGTGGGTTCTGTCACGCAACCAGTTAGACCGATTGGGACGATAGTTGGTGCGGTAGGCGGTTTTGCTAAGACGCCGCGTGCAGATGAAATTCCGTCTGCAAACGAATTGCGATATGCGGCCAAAGACCAAATTAGTTCAGAACGAGATAATAGTACATTTATAAGTACACAGACGGAAACAAAAGAGCAGGCTTTTGATATGGCGCGCCGAAATATGGCAAGTAGATATCGCTTGCCGGTGGATAAAATCAGCTGCTCGGGGGATTGTAATATTGTTGGTAATGACTTTGTGACATGTTATTATAGAGATGCGGGTCAATCAAAAGTCGTTATATATCAATTTGATGATATTTGTGATTAAAGACTATGCGGGGTAGAAATGGATAAAAAACATATGAAAACAGGTTTGTTGGGATTTTTGCTTGCATGTGCTGGCGCTTATTCGGCATATATTGCAAACAATCATTCCGATGATGTGCGTGCGAATGAATTTGCAAAATATATTCATAGCCAGATTGATGCCATGGCGACAGACAGCCTGACAGAGAAAGAAATTGATTCTTATATCCGGTCCTATAAAAAGAATCCTGAGCTATTTGATGCCTGGGTTAGAAATTTAGCCTCTGATAGCGTAGAGTTTAATAAAATATTAGTAGAAGAGGCGCGTCTGATTTATGAAATGGATTCGAAGGCTGGGCGCAGGCTTGAGTTTAGCGAAGCGATGAAAAAGATTGAGCATCTGGAAGATGAAGGTGGTAGCGCCACTGGGGGCGTATTTCTGAAGCGCCATATCGGCAATATGCAATTTAATGAATCTAGTCTGAAGGCGGCGCGTATAGCAAAACATAGATTGGATGCAGAAAAGTCAAAATAAGAGAAGGCCCCAAACGGGGCTTTCTTTTTTTAGGGTTGTTTTCTTTTGTCGGCTGCGGTATAATAAGCTTGTCGGCGAGTGTTTCGTCGATGGGGTGTGATGACCCGATACGTGCGTCCGAATAGAATCTTAAGGCGCCTGAACGCGCTCTTTTTTATATTTGGATGAAAAATAACTCCTGGCCCGGGTCAGGAGGGTTGCTAATATATTGAATAAGCACACAATTCACGTAATTGTCATCAACCTCCTGGCCACCAATTATTTGGTGGTTTTTGTTTTCAACAGCCATGGGGGAAAGATGAAAAAATATTTTTGCATACTGACTTTAATTCTATTGCAGGTGCCTTGTAATGCCAGTGTTGTGTGTGAAGTTGGGGTTGACGATTTATCGCGTACTATAACAGAAGAGGGGTGCAGCCGTTCTGCAGTAATGGTGTCTTTCACGCAGGAGAATGGTTCTGTTGTTGAGGTGTATCATTGTCCTTTAAATTCACCATGTCTTGATGGATATGAAAAGCTGCCGCATCCGGATTATGCGGAACAATGCACGGCCGGCGGGTTGACAACGTGCGGAAAAGTCACTTCTGACTGGACAGAGGATAAAGACAGGCATTTTATAACCAGGACATATGATGTTGTCCAAGGCGGCGTAAAAACAACACATATAGATTGCCGATGCAGCCAGGGATATTATGGTGTTACTAAATATAACAAAACCCTTAAGCGTTGCAGCAGCAACTGCAGTGCTTGTCCATGGCATGGCTGGACGGGCCAGCAGCAGGCGACAACAGTAAACCCTATGTATGACTCTAGTGATAACTTTATAGTGCAAGCTTGCTTTGTTTTGCCGGGCGAATATGTTGACACCAGCGGGACCTTCGAAATGTTAGATATGTGCTTTTATGAAGAATAGAAAATCCCGTAATATACTAAAAACAATACTTGTCAACCAAAAGTGTTTTGCTTTTTTTGTGTATAGTGCTAGGGTTCCTATCATGAAGCAGACATCTACATTTGAACTAGAGACTAGCTGTGGCGCACCGCTGGTTGCGGGTTGCGACGAGGCAGGACGTGGCCCGCTGTGTGGGCCTGTTGTGGCGGCGGCGGTTATTTTTCCAAATCGTGATATAGATATTCCCGTGATTATACGTGATTCTAAGCAGATGACTGCGCGGGCCCGTGCGGCGGCATATGATTGGATTGTTGCGAATACGGTATGGGCGGTGGCGCACTGCACCCCGGCCGAGATTGATGAGTTAAATATTCTCTGGGCTTCGATGCTCGCGATGGAGCGGGCTGTCGCCTCACTGGGGGTGGGCGATGTTTTTTGCCTGGTTGACGGGAATCGCGTGCCGCGTGGCTTAAATGGTATGGCGGTGGTAAAGGGTGATGCAAAATCATTATCTATTGCGGCGGCATCGATTATTGCAAAAGAGACGCGTGACAGGATTATGAGTGACCTGGCGCTTCGCTGGCCCCAGTATGGTTGGGATAAAAATTCTGGCTATCCGACGCCGTCACATTTGCAAGCGATTGAAAAGTATGGTATAAACGAGTGCTATAGAAAAAGTTTTGGACCGATTAAGGAAAGGATAAAGAATGAAACTTCGCACGATTGAAAACATTGATGTACGCGGGAAATTTGTTTTACTGCGCGATGACTTTAACGTTCAGATAGTAGATGGAAAAATCACGGACGGCTTTCGCATAGAGCAGAGTATGCCCACAATAAACGCACTGCGTGCGGCGGGGGCCAAGATTGCTATTTGTGCGCACCTGGGGCGGCCAAAGGGTACGCGTAATATGGAATACTCGCTGGCGCCGGTGGCGGAATATATGAATGTGCCGCTGATTGCGGACTGCCTGGACAAGGACTTTATGCCCTCTATGAAAGAGGGTGATGTTGTCCTGCTGGAAAATGTCCGCTTTTATGAGGGCGAAGAAAAAAATGACCCGGCATTCGCGCAAAAGCTAGCATCGGGCTATGACATATTTGTAAATGATGCCTTTGCCGTATCGCACCGCGCGCATGCCAGTACGGTTGGCGTGGCCGAGATATTGCCGTCTTATGCGGGCAAGCTGCTGGCGTCAGAGATTGAAAATCTGTCGAATGTAATGGAAAATCCGGCACGACCATTGCTTTCGATTGTCGCAGGCAGCAAGGTTTCAACAAAAATTGGTGTTTTGCGTGCGCTGGCAAAGTTATCGGATACGCTGATTATCGGTGGTGCGCTGGGTACTACGTTTAATTATGCTCAGGGGCATAAGGTTGGCAACTCGCTGTTTGAAGCGGACCAGCGTGATACTGCTCTTGAAATTCTGGAATATGCAAAAGAGCAAAACTGTCAGGTGTTATTGCCCCTGGACAAGGGTGTTGCCAAAGAGTTCAAGCGTGACGCCACGCGTATTAACCGCGCTGTTGCGGATATGGAAGACGATGATGTAATTATTGATGCGGGTGCGGAAACCACTGCGCGTAATCTGGCGGCGATTGATGCGGCGGCGACGGTTATCTGGAATGGTACGGTCGGCATGGCGGAATGGGCGCCGGTTTGGTCCCAGGGCTCGTTCGCAATTGCGGATGAAATAGCCAAGCGCACGAAAGAGGGCAAGCTGGTCAGCATAGTTGGTGGCGGTGATACGGTTGCCGCGCTAGAGGTGTCGGGCACCAAGGCCGACATGACATACGTTTCCACCGGTGGTGGCGCATTCCTGGAATTCATAGAGGGGCGCGTTCTGCCCGGTATTGCGATACTGGAAGACAAATAAAAATCGCCCCGAATGGGGCGTTTTTTTTAATTTTATTTCTGGCGTGAACATATTTTATTAACCAGGCGCGTGAAAATTCCACCGGTCGCCGGTGGCATGGCGCATGCGTCGCCGTATGCGCGTTCGTATGCATCTGCAATAATCTTAGCATCTGCGGCGCGTTGGGCGTTTGCAGGATTGTTAATGGATATTTCCGCCTTGTAGTCTTCGATTTGCTTATAGGTGTCATTGTATTTAGCCAGGCGTGCGTTTGTTAAATCGATTCGGTTGTTGATAGAGTAGCAGTCCCAGCCGTTTTCTTTTATCTCTTCGCGCTTGTTAAGATAGCAGGCCAGCTGCTTTTTGCGCAAGCGTATCTGGCGCAGTGTTTCGCCCTGTGCTTTGAACATGCGTTGAAATTCAATCTCGTAAAATGCGTCTGTGTGTTGTGTCATAATATTTGTCCTTATTTTTCAATATTATGCACAAAAATATTTGTTTGTCAAATATTATGATAAATTCGCGAATCGGGTTTTTGTGTGATATAGTCATATTTAAGAATAAAAGGATTTTTATTATGGCATTGATACCTATGGTAATAGAGGAATCACCGCGGGGCGAGCGTTCATTTGACATATACTCGCGTCTGTTGCGTGACCGCATAATAATGCTTCAGGGTGAAATTAACGAGCCCATGGCAAACACTATCATCGCCCAGATGTTATTTTTGGAATCGGAAAATCCGAATGCAGACATTTCGTTATATATCCAGAGCCCCGGCGGCAGTGTATATGCCGGCCTGTCGATATTGGATACGATGCGCTATATAAAGCCCAAGGTTGCGACAATCGGTATGGGTATGGTTGCATCAATGGCGTCGATATTGCTGGCGGCGGGGGCCAAGGGCAAGCGCAGTGTTCTGCCTAACACCCGTGTTATGATACACCAGCCGCATGGCGGTGCCCAGGGCCAGGTAACAGACATTCAAATTGTCGCCCAACAGTATCAGGAGCTGAAAGAGCTGGGGGTAAAGTTGCTGTCTGAATTCACGGGCCAGCCGGAAAGCAAACTGGCCGCGGATATGGAGCGCGATAATTACATGAAGGCCGAAGCTGCAAAAGAATACGGTCTGGTTGATAATGTTCTGGTACGCAAGTAATAAATCAGGCGGGGGAAATACGTTATGAGTGATGACAAAACAACATCCGGCGAACAGGCAACCAATAATCAGCAGTTCTGCAGCTTTTGTGGCAAGGCTGTGTATGAGGTTAAAAAGCTGGTCAGTGGCCGCAACGTATGCATTTGCGATGAATGTATAAACCTGTGTAATGATATTATGGCCGAAGATACCGGCGCGGATGCGAAATCGGATACGCCGTCGGCCAAGTTGCCGACACCGTCGCAGATATACGCGTATTTAAATGAATACGTCATCGGCCAGGATGATGCGAAAAAGACCCTGGCGGTGGCGGTATATAATCATTACAAGCGTCATAACGCTGCGGCGAAATCAAGTGTAGAGATTCAAAAGTCGAATGTTTTGCTAATCGGGTCAACGGGTACGGGAAAAACGCTGTTCGCGCAGACATTGGCGCGTGTCTTAGATGTTCCGTTTGCAATCGCGGATGCCACCACATTGACCGAGGCCGGCTATGTCGGTGACGACGTGGAAAGTGTTTTGACGCGCCTGCTTCAGAATGCGAATTTTGATGTTGAACGTGCGGGTCGCGGCATTATCTATATCGACGAAATAGACAAGATTTCCCGCAAGTCCGAGAATCCGTCCCTGACGCGGGACGTATCCGGCGAAGGTGTCCAACAGGCGCTGCTGAAGTTAATAGAGGGCACGGTCGCAAACGTTCCGGCCGGCGGTGCGGGGCGCAAGCACCCGGGCGAGGCCACAGTTCAACTGGACACGTCAAAGATTCTGTTTATATGCGGCGGTGCGTTTGACGGCCTGAACAAGATTATTGGCGCGCGCAAGTGCGAACGCGGCGGCATTGGTTTCGGCGCCACCGTTGTATCCAAGAAGGAGCGCGACGAAACAAACTATCTGGATTCGGTTCAGCCCGAAGACCTGGTTAAATTTGGAATCATTCCGGAACTGATTGGGCGTCTGCCGATTATTACAACGCTCCAGGGCCTGGACGAGGATGCCCTGGTTCAAATCCTGACCCAGCCGAAAAATGCCGTTGTAAAACAGTTTGCGGCGATGCTGGAACTGGACGGGGTTGCGTTAACGATAACAGACGACGGTCTGCGTGCGATTGCAAAGTTGGCGGTGGCGCGCAAGACTGGTGCACGTGGCCTGCGCAGTATATTGGAAAAGATTTTATTGCCGGTAATGTTTGCGGCACCGGATAACGAAGACCTGGCGGAGGTTGTAATCGACAAAGACGTTGTCGCGGGTAAAAAAGCGCCGGTTGAAATCCTGCGCGATGCAAAAAAAGCAGCGTAAAAGCCGATAGCTTTTCACACCCTTTAAGCGCCCGTTGGTATTCGGGCGCTTGTTTATTTATTTGATTTAATGTATAATAAAGCATGTGCAACCTATGGTTGGAGTCGGTGAATATATTGAATAAGCCGGGATAACGTTTTGGTATCATTTCAGTTCCAACCACTCATAGCTTCTCATGGCTTTTCTTTTGATTTTTACATGCTTTAAGGTATAATAATAAGTATAATGGCAATATCGCTGTTGGGATGAAAGGCCCAATATAACAAGGCATATCCAACTATGGGTTGGAGGGCTGTTAATATATTGAATAAACAGCACTATTTCTTACGATAGTTGTGAACCTCCAACCGCCTTTTTGGTGGTTTTTTATTGCTATTTTTCCTAGATTGTATATAATAACTTCGTGGTAAAAATTTACCATGGAGCTTCACGACTCCACGTAAGACGTCTTAGAAGACGTAAAACTTTCCAACCCGTGGTTGGAGTCGGCGAATATATCGAATAAGCCGGGATAAGTTCTACTATCATTTCAGCTCCAACCACCTATAACTTTCCATAGTTTTTCTTTTGATTTTTATATGATTTAATGTATAATAATAAATGCAACGGGAATTCCGTTGCCCAGGATTTGCACTCTTGGCTACCAGTTGCCTGCATAGGCGTAAAACCTTTCAACCTACGGGGTTGGGAGGACGGTTGCTTGCAACCGACACATTCTGGTAGTGTGAGTGCAACCTCCCGCCCCGTCTTCTCATATACTTGGCGGTTGCAATTAAAAATGTACGTGATACAATATTAGTTGTAATGGGCAGCCCCTGTTGCAAAAGTGCGAGCTGAAATCTCGCGTGCCAAAGTCGCCTATGCAGGCGTAAAATGCTCCACCACATGCGGGTTGGAGTCGGCGAATATATTGAATAAGCCGGGATAACACTTTGGTATCATTTCAGCTCCAACCACTCGATTTTTTCCAGTGGTTTTTTGTTTAACAAACGGGGGCGCTGGTGCGGTTGTATCAAGAGATTGAACATATACGTACGGAAGTAGGTATTCCGGATTATCAAATGTGTAATATATTTAATATTACCGCCGCGGAATATCTGCTGTTCCAGCGGGGCGGCTTTAAATTGCCCACATATTCAATAATCATGTTTATTATTGAGGTTCGGCGCCCCCTAACATCAATAGAGTAGGGGGGGAGAGAGAATATGATAACACACGAAGACCTGTGGCGTGCCATAGACCGCCTGGCGGCGAATAATGGTTTGTCGGCATCCGGGATGGCGAAAAAGGCGGGGCTGCATGAATCTACATTTAACCCGTCAAAGCGTATCAGTGCCACTGGCCGCCCGCGGTGGCCCACGTTCGAGATAATAAACAAGGCGATGGAGGCAACAAATACATCAATAAATGAATTTGCCCGTCTGGTGGATATCGAATCCGCAAGATAGCCAAACAAACACCCCGCCGAATGGCGGGGTGTTTGTTTGGGTTTAATTTTTCGGCTCAAAGTACTTTTTATGTTGTGCCTGCGATACTTTTAGCATTGAATCAAACTTTTGCTGGGCCGCGTCCAATGTAGCCGGTGTGTTCGCCGATGCGCCCGCCGTATAGTCCGCGCCGTTTAACACAATCAGCCGCGACGGGGTCAGGGCCGACCCACATTCGATATAGTATTCGCTGGGGTTGTAATATTTCCCATAACAGCGCCCGTTTACCACCGCCGCATATCCGTTTTCGGCCAGTTGGCTGCACGTCGGCTGGGCCCCGGTGGTGATTTCGCCGGTTGCCACAATCTCGTCCGGGGAATCCAATACGCCGCGACAATATACGTTTACATATTTTCCATTAACCGATGCCAGTGTGCCGTTCGCCGATGTCTTGCGCGCGCCAAAGCATCCGTCGGCCAATGCGTTTGTGTCAAAATCGGATTTGATGCCCGTCCCCTTGGCCAGTTCGGTTTTACCCATGGGGGTTGGTTCATCCCCGCCGGCGACCAGTGCGCCCGGGCATATCAGCTTCATCCCGCGACAGTTTGCGTTTGCATCCCACATGCCGGGGTCATAGCCGGCGCCCATACTGATATAGCAATTTGTCGTGCTGATGCGGCAAACCGTCGGCTGCAGCCACCATGGTGTGGATGATGTCGCCGCCATTGCCGCATTGGCGGCAACGCCAAAACAAAACACAGATGCAAAAAATAATCTTTTCATGACTTTTTCTCTATCGTTTTATTTTATCAGATTTTTCCCTCAACTGCAAGCGGCTCAAAACGCATTATTTTTTTTCACATTCGTATGTGGTCTGGTTGTATTTTAGGCTGCCACAGTTGCACTTTCTTGTTGTTTCGTTCCATTTTTTTAGTGTTTCCGTCTCGGTCAGGTTGGATGTCCCCTCGCAGGCGGCTTTTTCATTCGCATATACGCATCGCCCATTTGTCGCATTCCATATTTTAGGGTCTTTGCAGGTGCATGTCGATGTTGTCGCACTCCATTCGCCCCCCGATGCGCTGCATCCGGTCTTGGGGTCGAGTGTGTTGTCAACCGGCGCCGCACAGTATCCCCACAGCGTGCTGGCGCTGGTTTCGATATAGAACGTCTTGAATGTTTCGTGCGTCTTTTTGTCGAATATCGTATCGGCGCCGACACCGCCACTGCGGGAGGGGGGCGTGCCTTCGGATGCACCAAAGACGTCGTTGCTGTCGTCGCGTTCAGTATCTATCCAGATGCCACCCAGGCGTTCGCACTCGCGCGCCAGTTCCTTTGCCATGTCAATGCGTATCGAATCCATTACAACGTTTACATCCTGCAAAATGTTTGACGGTGGTGCTTCGTTCGCTTTTGACGGACGAACACATGTCTGCATCGCATAGCTTAGCAGTTTTTGGTACAGCGTTCCCTGATAGTATACACTGCAGCGCTGGTCTTCGCTGATTGTGCCGTCGCATACCGGGGAATCGGTGCCGCCCGGACAGTCACAGTTGCCGTTTAGTTTCGTGCACGGCTGGCATGCGTTGCCAGGCTGGGGTGTGCCGTTGGGGATTAGCGAAGATGGCCCCGATGTCATAAAGTAGCCGATGCTGCAGCTGGTGTATTTTTTATATGAAGGACATACATAGCCCGATGTAGGCGTGGCTACGCCTGGGACCTTTGTCGGATTATTTTTATCCTCGTTTTCGTCTTTTTTATCATCGTTGTCACCGGCGGGCGGGTTCGTGTTCAGCGGGTTGTTAACATGGCACATTGCCGCATATTGCTGGGTGCCTGGGCTGTACGTGCGGCAACCAAACGGATACGAGTGCAGGCTGTCGCTGCTTGGGACGGCGCACATTTCTTTTGCATAAGACAGCAGTGTTGCTTGGCACTCTTTTGCAATCTTTTGGTCGGTAATCGACCCCATGGCGCTGACCAGCTCGTTCATGCCGCCGTACAGGTTCGCGCATGCATACAACTTTTCCTGGCACATCTGCTCCGACAGTTCCAAGCGTGAGCCCAGCAGCATCTGCTCCTTTACATTACTAAAGTCTTTTAGCGATTGGCTCTGTGTGTCATAGCACTGGTTCACAACGTCCAGGCATTCGGTCTTTACCTGGCGGATGCGCTCGTGCTGGCCCTGATAGATTTCTGTGATTGCCTGGCGCATGAATTCATCCCATACGTCGTCTGCCAAATCGCGGCATGTATCCAGGCCGCGCGCCGCAAATGACCGCTTGCGGTTCAGTTCGTTTACTATCATCCGGTTCGACTGGTTGTTAAGTATGTCGCCGGAAAGTGATATCGCAGATTCCAGTTGGTAAAAGTCTGCGGTATATATTGGCTCGCCCGTGTCGCGGCTTAGGTACTTGCCCGACACGTCCAGACAGTGCACATAATCCTTGCCACAGGCGGTCTCGGCTGTAATATCCTTGCGAACCTGGGCGATGCAGTCGTTTATTGCCGTTGAATTATGCGCATTATAGTTTTCCAGGCGCGCCGCCTGCATTTCACTCTCGGTTGTGCGAATTGCCGCATTGGCCGCGTTCAGCTTTTTGTCCAGTGCCGTGCTTAGCGCGGTGCAGTCATTCTCAATATACATGCCGTATGCCGATATTACCATGTTCAGGGTGGCCTGGGATGCGCATTGGTCCGCAACCAGTTCTCTGCACTGGCTGTGGACCGCGTTGTATAGCGCCTCGCCCGTCAGGTTCGCAATCTGGGCGCCGGATGCCAAATCTGTCGTTGCCCATATCGCGTTTATGTCACCCGCAATATCCAATGTTCCCTGGGTCGATAGTGCCTTGGATTTGGTGTTTGATAAAACCTCGCTGATGCCGGCCAGCTTTTGTGCACTGGCGGATGTGTCTTTCTTTGATGATGCGATTGCCTCCCCCTGGGTCGCGTTCAGCATCGCGTTTACTTCGCCGGCGGTCTTTGGAATTACTTCTATGTTCAGGTCCTTGAAATCCTGTAACTGGTCCGCCGTCTGGGCCAGGGTACGCTCACGCGATTTAATGTCGGTCAGGCGTGATGAACAAACGCATCGGCGATATGTGTCGTTTTGCTTGGCACAAAACTGGTCCATGCAGGTAAAGTATGCATCGCGGCATGTGTTGTATCCTGTGCCAAATGTGTTGGATACCGTTGCGGCCCGCGCCGGTGTGCGCGCCGCCCGCGATATCGCCCCGGTGATTGTTGCGGTTGTCGCACTGCGTGCGGTTCGGGCATTTGTTGGTGTTGCCGCACTGCGCGCGGTGGCGGTTTGTACGGATGTGCGCGCACTGCGTGCCGATGTTGTTGCGGTGCGCGATGTGGTGCCGACGCTGCGCGCCTGGGTTGCGGTGCGCGTTGTAACTGTGCCGCTGCGCGGTGTTGTTGTGGTGGTGCGCGCGGTGACACTTTGTGGCGCAGATGTGGCGGATGTCTGGCGGTTTACGCTGGACGTATCACGAACCGCGGCATTGGCAAGACCAATGCCGGCGACAAGTGTTCCGGCAAAAAGCATAAACTTTTTCATTACTACCTAAATATGATATCAAAAAGAGCCGCATCGGGCAACGTATATTTGATTGCAAAACCAGATTTTTTTTGCGCCTTGGGCAATAAAAAATCCCGCATCGGCGGGATGTAAATTATTTTGCGGTGGTTGTCTGGTCCGGGGTGGGGCGATTGCGCTCAACAAATGTGATGCGGCCCTTGTCCAGGTCGTATGGCGTCATTTCAACGCGGACTTTTTCCCCAACGTTTACCCAAATGCGTGCCTTGCGCATTTTGCCGCATACTGTCGCCAGAATTTCATGTCCGTTTTCCAATTTTACACGAAACATTGTGTTTGGTAACTTGTCTTCAACAGTGCCGGTAAAAACGATTACGTCATCTTTTGCCATAATTATCCTCTGATTTTCAAGCGCCATAATATTGCCTGTTGTAAAAAAAAGCAAGAATATTTTTATATATGCTTGCACCAATGGCCCGCTTTTGATAAAATTAAGCATAATAATGTAGGGTGGGAATTGATGAAGTCAAGATTTCTTGTCATGTTACTGTGTTTGGCGTCAGCGTCGGCAATCGCCGCAGAGCGTACGGATGAAGCGCGCGTTGGTGTGCGGCGTATGTCTATGGCCGGATTCCATGCACCCAATGTTTCAACAAATCTGAAGGGGACGGCCCCGACGCCAACGATGACAACAAAGCCATCTGTTGCGGGTACGCCATCGGTGACGCCGTCGCCCGCACCAGCGCCCGCACCGGCACCTGCGCCCACACCGCAGGAGCCAACAAAAAGCGAGCCTGTGGCCAGCAATGATTGCCGTGATGCGTATCGTGCATGCATGGATGAATTCTGTTTGTTGGATGAGTCGGAGGGAAATCGCTGTGCGTGTTCGGCTAATATCAATAAATCAAAATCTTTGATTCAGGAAATTCAGCAAATTCAAGCCGATGCAGATAAATTATATACCGAGGGGGTTGAGCGCGAGCAACTGGGCGCGAAGGTTCGTTTGGTATTTGGCGAAAGCGAGGCCGCGAAAAAAAGCTCGCGCGCGTCGGGGCTAAGCTTTTCAGAATGGCTGAAAAGTGATTCCGGTGCGGATGACGAAGGGCTGGGGGCGGATGCCGATATTGGTGACGGCCTGTATGCCATGGCGGCGGATTACTGTGCGGACCAGCTGGAGTCTTGCGGAACAAAATCCGAAATGGAGGAAATGCTGTATGCGCGCATGATAGTCCAGGACTGCAAGGCGTTTGATTCTTATCTGGCCGACCAGAAGACAAACGCAGAGGCTAATAAGCGCACGGCAGAGGCCGCAGTGCGCAAAGCGCGCTTGGAAATGCTGGATACTACTAACAAATATAACCGCGGTGAGTGCTTGTTGGCGTATCGTTCCTGTATCGCTGACAAGGGTGGGTGCGGGGCTAACTTTGAAAACTGCCTGGATGCGGATTTGCTGGGGCGGCGTGCGAATGCATGTGAAAATGTTCTGGACCAGTGTATGGCCGTTCGCACGTATGTCTTGCAAGACTGGGAGGCGGAATCTCAAAGTATATTGGTAGAGGCTGCTAAATACGCGGATAAAAATGCGCGTGCAACATGCCTGGCACGGATTCAGACCTGTTTGGAAGATGGTTGCTCGACCGGAACAAATTCCGCATGCTTGACAGATGTAAATGTTGCGGCCGGTGTTTGCCCGATTATTGATGAATGTAATGAAATGATTCCCGGTATAAAGAGTGTTGTTAACGACAAGCTGGGGTATCTGCGCACACAATTCTGTCAGAATGATGTTGATAAGTGTCTGCGTGATAAATGTGGCGAGAATTTTACCGCACCGGAATGTGTGGGCAAAAAAACATCTGAGATTACAGCGATGTGCCCGCAGTCTATGTTCCCGTCATGTAAAAATGAGACGCAGTTTAATATCATACTACAAGCGGCATTGTTACAGATGGACTATCAGATGTTGCAGGGGTGCTTGAATTATTTTGGCGAAGAACTGGGCAAGGCTTGCGGTACAGATATGTCTTGTCTGCCGTCGGATGACACGGTTCAGGCATTGACCAAGATTCCGGATACGGAAGAGGGGCTGGCGGCGCTGCGCGTAAAGGTGCGCGATAATTCCAAGCAGGCGGTCGCAAAGTTCTTTACGCAGTTTGAAAAAGATATAACGGTTGCCGCATGTGCGGATGCGAAAAAGCCGGCCGGTCGGCAGAGCCTGGGGACCAGTGTGTTTAACAGTGCGAAGCTGGTTGCGGAAATTGGTGCGGAAAATCGTGCAATGCGCGAACTGGAAAGCAAAATCGCGGAGCTGTCGCGCCAGCAGGATGTGGAAGAGGCGCGGCAAAACTGTCTTAAAACATACAAGCCGGAAACACCGGATAAGTCTGAAAAGAACTATAGCTATATCCGCAGTGTTTCATTCGAACCGTCATTGCGTAACTGCCATGTATGCCGCATGCAGCAGGTCTGTGAGACCGGTGGTGAAACCAAGGGGGCGGCCGGCCTGAAGGGATTGGCGGGCGGACTGTCCGCCGGGGCGGCAATGGGAACCTCGGTAATGCCCGGATGGGGTACTGCTATTGGTGGTGTCGTAGGTGGCCTGGGCGGATTCTTGGCCGGGCACAGTAGCGGCGGTCAAAAAGATTTCTGCCAGGAGTTGGAGTCTTGCGAAGACATAAATATGTAAACTTACTAAATGCGTGTGCGAAATTTATTTCGCACCGCTAAGGGATGGAAGAGATGCTGAAAAATATGCGTTTGATGCTTACTGCTTTTGGGGTTATCGCCGTCGGATTGGGCGGTAATGCAGATGCCGCTGTAAAAAAGACGACTACTGCGAAGCAGGCGGCCATTCAAAAAGGAACCTCTGTTCGTACGCGTGTAGAGGCCAGCGGCCTGTATGACCAGGCGTGTTATGATGCTTATTATGGATGCATGGACCAGTTTTGTATTCCGGACAATGCCAACGGCGGCAGTTGTACATGCAGTGATGACAGCGCGGCATATGAAAAAGAATTCGCAGAGATTCAAAAAATACTGGAAGAGGCGGCACGTATTTCAACGGTAGAGGTTGAAAAGGTAAAGGCCGGCGCCCAGGCGGATATCATATTTACCGGAACACGCGAATATGATGAAGACGGCAACTTAAAAGAAGTGGATGAATTGGTAAACGGTTCGTCCAAGGAGCAAAAACGCGCCGAATTGTTGGCAATGTTTGATAGCACTCTCTATGACGATGAAGAAGAAGAGGTGGCGGATATCGCCAGCAAAACGGGCAGTGCACTTTATGCCGCCGCCGAAGAAATTTGCCGCGAGCAGATTCCGCAATCATGTGACAAGGACTTGCCCTTTCTGCGGCAGGTATATGCCCGTCAGATAGTTTCGGACTGTACCGCGTTTAAAAACAGCTTGGCATCAAAGCGCCAGGCCGCCGAGATAGAGCTTGCCAATGCAGAAGGCGCCGTACGTACTGCTTTAAAGGAAAGCTTTGAGGCAGCTAATAAATATGACCTGGGTACTTGCATGGTTGAATTCAAAAAGTGCATGCAGACCGAAGATGCCTGTGGCAAGGACTGGAATAACTGCGTATTTACAATCGCATCTGAAAATATGCAGAACAACAAGGCAAAAAGCACCGCCGGTGAAACGGTTAAGAATATAAATACTTATGATATTACCGCATCAACGATGGAGATTTTAAGTTCTAAGCGCATTATATGTGAAAAGGTACTGGACCAGTGCGTGGCGGTTCGCGATATGGTATGGCCGTCGTTCCTGCGTGAGGCGGCGCCGACAATACGTGTCGCAGAGCAGGCCGCCGAATCCAAGTTCCGTCAGTCGTGCTTAACAAATATATCCAGCTGTATTCAGAAGGCGTGTAAAGATGATATCGTTGGCAAGGGTGTTGATACAATGGATGCATGCTTGTCGCGTCCTGATATGGCCCGCAGTTTCTGTAAAGTGGAAATCGACCCCTGTGAACGTATGGAACCGCTGATTTGGGGCTATGTTGTAGATAAGCTGGCGGCGATGCGTGTTGATGCCTGTACCCAGGAGGTAAAGGATTGCTTTACCGACGAAACACGCTGTGGACCGGACTTCTCGAACTGTATTGGTATGGATTATGACTATATCCATGATATTTGTCCGCTGGACAAGCTGACTGTGTGTAAGGCAAATAATCCGAACTTTTCAATGGATGATTTGGATTCCATGCTAATGGGGCTATACCTGAATATTGATAACCAGGCCCTTAGCCAGTGCCAGGATTTGGTCGATAAAAAAATGGCTGAAATCTGTGGCAGTACAACAGACTGTAATAAATTTGCCGCCGATGAAACCATGGGTACGGGCAGCTTGCGCTCCCAAAAGGATGGTACAACATACCGCGTAACCGGAATGATTTCGTTTGGCAGTATAAAAATGGGTGATTCAACTGGTCGCACCATTGATAATGGCGAAGGTGGCAAGGTAAAACTGGGACCGGGTGAAATCGGGGTTGATGAATATCTGGCCCAGGTGCGCGCGCGTAATGCATCGGTTGCCAACTTTGACGGTATCATGTCATCGATAGAAGAAGAGCTTAATAATGTTGCAGGCACTATTAACCGCACAATAGAGATGATAGAGCAGGACCCCCAGATTCAGTACTGTATAAATGGGCGTGACCTTAGCCAGATAACGGGTCAAAAAGGAGCCTCTACAACCGGGCGGTTTCCGAACCTGCTGAACCAGGTGAAAATGCAGATTGCAATTGCCGCCTTGCGTCAGGCTCAGGATAATTATAATAAAAAACTGACGGAGGAAATCGCAAAGGCGACGAAAGATGCGTCGGCAGACCTGGCCCAGTATATGTGTCAGAAGATTGCCGAGAATAATGGTGCACTGGTGGGATCTGTCAGTGTGGATACACCACTGGCGGCGCCGTATGCAATTAGCTATGATGTTGGGGCCGGATTGACCAATGCCGACCTGACCAAGGGTGGAACAGGCCATAGCACGGTTCAGGCCGGCAATGGCAACGGCAGTAATGTAACCAAGGATGTTACATCCATATTCAGCCGTGATACACGTACATGCCATGTATGCACCACGGTTACCACGCAAAGCTGTACGGTAAAGGGTGGCAACTGGTTCCGGAAAAAGAATACCAGCTGCGATGTAAAAAGTAACGGCCCGAACTGTGAAGACATACAAATGTAAAAACTGCCCGGCCATTTATGGCCGGGATTAAAAATAAAAAAGGAAGAGTATTAAAATGACACCTGAGAATGTTACGCCGATGATAAACCTAAACCTGCATGATGTGTTGCAGCAACTGATACAAGGTGCGGTCCGCTTTGGATTTCGCCTGGCGACGGCCTTGGCGATATTATCGGTGGGATTATGGCTGTCGGCTCGCTTGACGCGAATTGTAAAGCGCGGGATGGAGCGGCGCAAGCTGGAGCAATCATTGCAATCGTTTTTGGTATCTTTTGTTAGCATAATATCCAAAGTATTTGTATTTGTAATAGTTTTAACCACAGTGGGTGTTCAGATGACGGCTATTACCGCGGCACTGGGTGCGGCGGCATTGGCTGTGGGTATGGCACTGTCTGGTATGATGCAGAATGTTGCGGGCGGTCTGGTTATTTTATTTTTTAAGCCGTTCAAAGTCGGTGATAGTATAGCCACTGCAAGTGGACAGGAAGGCGTCGTAAAAAAGATAATGATTTTTACGACAGAACTGCACACCTTTGACAATCAGACTGTTTTCCTGCCTAATGGCGCCCTGGCCAATGGTGAAATAACGAATTTATCAAGGGGCGGGGTACGTCGTGTTGATTTATCGGTTGGCGTTTCGTATGGAACGAATGTTGATATTGCACGTAAGGTAATTATGGATATTATGAAGAAAGATGCACGAATAAAACATAATGTTAATCCACCGGTTGTATTGGTTTCGTCGCTGGCGGATAGTTCCGTGGTATTAACGGTGCGTTTTTGGGCCAGTTGGGGGGATTTGATAGGTGTAAAGTCAGATGTACTGGAGCAGATATATGAAACACTGCCGAAAAAGAAGCTGAACTTCCCATTCCCACAGATGGATGTACATATTGTGAAATAAAAAAACGGCGTGCTATAAGCGCGCCGTTTTTTCCTAGATATTTTATCTTCTATTTGTGCTATAGTTTATCTATGTTAACAAAATAAAGGAGACCTATATGAAAAAGACTGCTATATTTGCGTTAGGTGCCACCGTATTTACTGCAGCGGCGGCCAATGCTGGTTTTCAGCCGGCACAGCCAGTAACCTCAAAAGGTGGATTTGTAGGTAATGAAAATATCGTTACAGTAATGCAGGTAAAGGAAATGCGTGATGATACTGATGTTATTTTAAAGGGCAAGATTGTTGGCCAGCTAAAAGGCGACAAATATACGTTCGAAGATTCCACCGGCAGCATTACGGTTGAAATAGATGAAGATGATTGGCGTGGCCAGACAGTAACACCGGCCGATATGGTAAAGATTTACGGCGAGGTTGACCGTGGTCTTACTAAAACGGAAATTGACGTTGATACAATACAGAAGTTGTAATTACTAATAAAAAATCCCCCTCTTTTTATGGGGGGATTTTTTTATATTACTGATTTGAAGGGCAGTCACCGTGGTAAAACTGTATCGTGACTCTGCGGCAATCGTCTTGCTTGCCGGGCTTCTTACATGCACTTGAACCACGGCCTGTGGCCTGTATGTTCTCGGCAGGTATGTTAGGTATTAGTGCATCTTTTACCGCATTTGCACGATTTCGTGACAGCGGATTGTTAATAGCATCGTTGCCTGTTTTGTCTGTATGACCTGTTATTTTGATACAATATTTTGCATCCGGATTTTGGTCGCGCCATTTGGCAAACAGTCCTTTAAAGCTTCCGATTTCTTCATAAGCCTTGGGCTTTAGATTAGATTTACCCGTATCAAACAAACTTTCGGCATTAAGATCAGATGATAGGTCTTGTTCGTTTATTTGTATTGAATCCGCCTGGTTTTGATTTCGTTCACAGTGGCCGTCTTGATTTATTGAGTATGTATTTTCTGGACAATAACATGTATTTCGGTCAGTAGGTGAAGGGAAAAATCCTTTGATACACTCACATTTGCCTGTCTTGCTATCTAATATCATATTCGAATCACTTGGGGTACATTGTGGTGTTACGCCCGAGCTGATTGCAACACATTTGTCTTGTGCATCTGTTGTGAAGCCTTCATTGCATACACATCCAGTACCTTCTTTGTTTGGTCTTTTGTTATCTGCGCAGGCAATGCAGCTCTTAGTATTGTAGCTATATACTTTATTGCCAGTGCAAGAGCAGTTGGGATATGTTCCGGATGCATCGGCCGGGCAATTTGTTTTTGTTTCTTCAATAGAGTTTATTGTTTGTTCCAGCTCAGCCAGTGGTTGTTTTAAGCCCTCATACTTTTTATTAATCTCGTCAGCTTTGTTTTTGTTCTTCTCGCCGCTGTTGATGGCAAGGTTCCCAATCGCACCTGCAACTATACCCGAACCTGCAACTATTGCACCGGTCTTTACCTTGGATGCGGTGTCTGCTTTCTGTTGCGCCCAGGCTTGCGCATCCGCACCGGTCTCGTCCGTTAGGGCACGCGATAGCGATGCGTAGGCGCCACTCTGGCGGCCCATGCCGACGTCATCATACAGGCCCGTTTCCGCCGCTTCTATTATTATCTCGGATTCTATGCCGGGCTGCTTGCCCAGGGCTTCTTTGCGTGTTTTTAAATCCAGCGCCAGTGCTTTGTATTCGTTTACAATCGTAAACAGGTCGTTGCCCCCGGGCAGGGATACGTCATGCTCGCCGCCTTTGATGTTGCGACCCTGGCCGTAGTCGCATACGAATGTGGCAAGGTATGCTTTCATATCCTCTTCGGCCGCATCGTCGGCATTTTGTTGGGCCATACCCTCCATCAAATTCATGCCGCCGATGCCCGTGGCGCCGATTGATGCCGCCCCCAGCAGCTTGTTAGCGGTTGACTGCTCTTTGTCTTTCATGGCCTGTGCATTTTTTTCCAAGTCTTCGACTTTTTGTTTTGAGTCGGCCTCGGATAATTCAGCCTGCTGACAAGATGTGCCGTCATCAGACGGATGATAACCATGGGCGCATTCTGTGATTATGCATTGGCCTTTTTTTAGTTCGCCGGCCATTGCGTGTGGAACTTTCTTAATATCTGCCTCGGGGCAGGGGCCCCCTGATTGTTCGCACCCAGATTTTGAATCATTAGGGACATAATTTTTTTTACACTTTGCGACGACGCATTTACCACCCGCACCTTCTTTGCCATCAATACCTGCTTGCTTAGTATCAAGCTTTGTTTTCTCTATGTTGGAATCTGTTCCTCGTAAGGCGGTATCGGCACTTTCGCTGCATGGTTCGTCGCCCTTAAATATTCCGGATACAAAGTTTGACGTTGCGTTCCATGCGCTGCTTGCGCCTTTTGATATGCCGTTTGCGGCTTGCTGGAATATATTTTTCTTTTCTGGCTGTGATGCAGGTATGGTTGACCGTTCGATTTGGCCAGTCGTTCTTGGCTGGGCATCCGCTGCGAATATTGGGTCGGTCCCAAATATGGAAATAATTGCCACAATGCTGGTTAAAATATTTGCACAGTTAATTCTGAACATATAATCTCTCTCTGGCTTATTGTATATAATTATATCAAAATCTGTTGTTTAAAGCAATGGTGATATTATAAAAAGCTGCGGTATTTCCGCAGCCTGTAAATTATTCTGTCGCTGGTGCACCAGTGGTGTCAGTGGCGGCTGCATCGCCCTCAGTTGGTTCGGGCGTAGTTTCGGGCTGAGGTGTTTCTGTTGTGTTGGCTGTATCTGACGCTTCGGCTTCCTTATTTTCGGTTTGTGTCGTGTCTGTCGCGGCCTGCTTGTTGCCGTAGTTTTCTTCGTGTTCTTTTTTTGCCTTGTTCAGTGCATCGTTTGCTTTTTTGCGGTCAATCGCACGGTCAATCATACCAGATGTTACCGCGCCCACACCAACACCCAGGCCAGAGCCCATAAGCGCCGAAGATGCGCCGGTTTGCGAGCGGGTATAGCGGTATGCATTTTCCTTAAATGTTGTGACGTCAATGCCGAACCAATCCGGTGTGCAGTTAAAGCTGGAGCCGGCATAGGCTTTTTTGGAAGCGGTCGGTGTGGACGCGTTTCCTGCAAAGAAGTTTACGGTATAAACACAAATCAGGCTGCGTTCATCAAATAGGGCGCCCATTCGCTGACACTGGGCGCGCATTTGGTCGCGCATTTGGTATAGGCGCTGCTCATCCTTAACGATTTCTTTTTCTGCATCCTGGCGCAGGGTGGCGAAAACGTTCATCGTTCTGGATGCCATGCCGCTATCTTGCTGGGTGCAGTTTTTGGCGATTGTTGCGCATGCGGAAATTGCCGCGTCGCCCGCCGTTTTGCCTAAGCATTTTGAATAGTTTATTCCGCATTGCTTAACAATGCAGTCGTTATATTCATTGCCGCAATCTATGATTTTTGTATATGACGACAGCTTTGCATTCATGTCACGGTCCGCTTTTATTTCGGCCGCGAAAAGGGTATATTGTTTGCCGGTGCAGTTTAAGCCGCGGCGGCATGTGTCCATTTTATCGCCCCATGCGGTGTCGCCGTCGCCCGCACATTTGGAATAGTCGTCACCGCATTTTTGTTTCATACAACTGCGCAGGCCGATATCGCATGCGCTTTGACCGGTGGCCAAAGATGTTTGGACGGCGGATGTGGCGGCATCACTGGCGTCGCGTGCGTCCAGGGCGGCCCGCTGTCGCTGAATCATTTCTGCTAAATTATCCGCGTTTGCATCACGTGCCGTTGATGTTGACGAAGCGCTGAGGCTGGTGTCAAATTGGGATGCTTTGTTTTCTATTATTAAATCCGGTTCCGGCTCTGGCTCCGGCACAGGGGTCGGTTCGGGAGCTGGCTGCGGATTGGGGGCCTGGGGCGTTGTATTTGTTTGTGTGCCGGATATGCTTTGTGTCCGTGTGTTAATTGTGGGCATCCGACTTTCTGCGTTGTTGGCGCGCGATACTGTTGGACGCGCAGTTCCGGCAGAGCCGCGTGATACAACAGATGCGCCGTTTGCAGATGTCCCAATGGCAACAATTACGGCCGCGACCGCCGTACGAAAGACGTTTCGCTGTGTGCGATTGAAAAAACTAAAAACCGTGTCTTGTTGCTTCATTTTTTGTTCTTTACTTCAATGTATCGCATGCCAGGTCATGGAACTTGCACAGTTGGGTCGCCATAGAGCGTTCTGATGCAAATCCGGCGGCGCATTTGTTGCGCATACTGCGCTCGCATACGGTGGTAATGCAAGCCTCGCGCCCGGCATTGTCCTGACAATTTGCCTTGGTCGTGTTTAGCTTTTGCTCACGCTGTGACTGGTACGATGCAACGATTGTCTCGATGATAGAATCCGCATTTTTTATCGCGGAATCGCGTGCCGATACCAATTCCTGGCGAATGGTGGCAATATGTTGGTCGCAGCCGCTGGCGCTTACGCTGCAGCCGGCAAAGAATTTATCAAAATCCGCATTGTCCGCACAGTTGCTGTAATCTGCGTTACAGTGATTGGTTTCGATAAGGCATGCCTGTATATCTGTTTGGCATGATGATTTTGTTTTCGTTTTTGCCGCCGCCGCACGCAGGGTGTTCATTTGCGCACTAATGCCCGCCGCGCGACAGGATTGCTCAATCAACGAGTCATAGTTATCCGTCACATCATCCGGGGTGCAGCCAGAAACTTTTTTAATACATTCGGCCGTTGCCCATGCGTAACGCTGGCCCGGTTCGGTCGGCGCAGATTTCAGTTCTTTGGCGGTAAACGAATATTTTGCAGATGCACCGACAGATACCGCGCGCATTGCATCCCCCGCCGCAGGTGTTCCCGCCGATGCGGTTCCGCAATACTGGCATCGGGCCGACGGATTGGATGATATATTGATTGCACATGCAGAATCCAGACAGCGTGTCAAGTTCGCGCGCGAGCATGTTGTTGCAGCGTTCGACGTCAGTGGTATGGCTGCGATAACAGATATTAAAAATAATGCTTTTTTATTCATTTCTC
>WSMU01000006.1 GCA_013316395.1 Alphaproteobacteria bacterium
CCAGAAGGTGCACCACCCGCCGCCGAAGACGCACTAGAATAAGTTCCAGCCCCCCCCCAACGAGCGCACAGACGCCGCACCAAAAGCACCGGACACCGCAGATGCGCACATCACACAAACAACCGCCAATCGTGATATTTGAACTCTACTTTTCATAACTCTCTCTACACCTACTATGTTACCAATTTTTGCGAATCGAGTCAACACCTTTTCGGGTTAAAATTCATATCTGATACCCAAAGAAAACGAGTTATCCAATATCATACCCGTCTTACTTTTAAAGCCGTACGTATTGTCATCGGTATCCTGGAAGTGCAGTTTTAATTCCGCCCCGGTCATACCCGCCAGGCGATAACGCAAATCCAGCACCAGGTTTTCATCCAACTGATGCGTCCAGCCAAACATTAACCCCGCCATAGGCGACAACGCCGTTTTTGTTTTGTCATAGCCATTGAAATAGTCACCGCTTATCTTGTAATTGGACAGTGCGGCACCAACACCCGCCCCAACATACAGACCGTTTGTAAAATCATAATAGCCGTTTAGCATAATATACGGAATAGACAGCGAAAACTCCGCAACCACATCTTCATCACTAAAATAGCCCAGATAGCCGCCCTCTAATTCTGCGCGCCAAAAATAATTTATTTTTTTACCCGCCGCAATCGAGCCACCAAAGACAGGTTCAAATGAATATTTATCCTCGCTATGGTCTTCATCGGCCAAAAAACCACCCGAAACACTGTATTTATTCTTAAAGTTCAACAAGCTAAGCTCCGCACGTCCGGTTATATACCAGCCGTTTTTAGCCTTGTCCTTGTAATTATATGTAACATCATATCCGCCACGACCATCTTTGGCAATATGACTGGGCGAAGCCGGACGAACCGCCGCAAAAGACGGCGCCGCAACAAGCCCCAACAAAACACTTAAAGATACTAACTTTTTCATGAAATACCCCTCCAAATTTTATTCCAAGTATATCACAAAATACGAAAGTATCCAAAAACAAAAATCAGATATTGACACGATTTCTTTTTTTCTGCTAGGTTTTTATATGTTCTAATTATTTACGGAAAGAGGTAAAGATATGAAAAAATTTGTGTTTTTATGTACTGCATTAACCGTGGCCGCATGCGGCGGTGCGAAAATGCCATCTAACTTGAATGATGAAAAAGTATTTTTTGCTTTTGACTCGGCCGAAATAACACCTGAAATGGCAAAAGACCTGCAGGGTCAGTCGCTGTACATGAAAAAGCATCCGGATATAAACGTAACACTGGAAGGCCATTGTGACGAACGCGGTTCAACAGAATACAATCTGGCGCTGGGCGCACTGCGCGCGGGAAATGCCGCCCATGTAATGATAAAGGACGGAATTGAACCTTCACGCATAAAAACAATATCTTATGGTAAGGAACGTCCGCAGTATTTTGGAACCGGTGAAAAAGTATGGTCGAAAAACCGTAACGCAACAACCCGCGTAGACAAATAATCCCAGGCGCCCCAAACGGGGCGCTTTTTATGTTTCCTTGACCCGAAAATAATTTTTTACTACCATCCGAATCATGGAAGACAATACCGCAATATCTTTTGCAAACGTGGCCGCCCGGTATGAAGGTGGCGCAGACGTACTAAGCGACGTGTCATTTAACATCAGCGCCGGCGCTTTCTATTTTCTATCTGGCGCATCGGGCGCCGGTAAGACAACTTTGTTGCGCCTTATATATCAGTTGCACACACCATCTGCAGGCCAGATAAAACTATTTGGCAAGACAACCGCCGAAATATCGCGCGATGAAATTGCCACACTTCGTCAAAAAATGGCAATAGTATTTCAGGAATACTCGCTGCTGTCGCACTTGACGGTTTTTGATAATGTCGCCCTGCCCCTGCGCGTACGCGGCATACCGGAGGCAAAAATAAAAAAGCTGGTGGGCAAGGTGTTAGACTGGGTCGGTCTTGGGAAATATTCGACGACATATCCACGTGCCCTTTCCGGCGGCCAGCAGCAGCGCGTATCCGTTGCACGCGCCATAATAGTTCAACCGGCAATCTTACTGGCCGACGAACCAACAGGAAATCTGGATGATGAAAACGCATCGCGCCTGATGGAATTGTTTATTCAAATGAACAAGTTGTTTGGCACTACAATTATCCTGGCGACACATAATAAAAAGCTTATGGATACTTATAAATTTCCGGTTCTGCATGTAGAAAATCACCGTGTAGGCTTCCTTGGCAAGGCCCCGGCCCCACAAAAGGCAGAGGCGAAAAAAATATGGAAAGGCCCAAAACCGCAAAACTATTTTGCAGAACTATCAAAACAATTTGACGATATTGGAAACGCATAAATGAAAAGACCTGTCGTATTTTCTCTCGTTCGCGAGCAATCTGTGTTTATGACGGCGATTATGGCACTGCTGACTTTTTTATCCGTAATCGCATTGGGGGCCGCAATCGCAATTGGCACCGGTGTTGCCCGTTGGAATAACCAATGGGAACTAATGGCCACGGTCCAGGTTATGCCCGGCCAGAAAGTCGATACCACACAAAAAATATTGGATTCGAACAAGGATAAGATAGCATCTGTTAAAAAAGTATCCGCAGATGAAATGACCGAACTTATGCGCCCTTGGATTTCCAGCGGCGGTGCGGCAATGAAAAACTATCTGCCGGAAATGTACGAAATAAAGCTAAACCAAAAATCAGACATGAAGTTCTTTGCGGACCAGTTTGCCGGAAAGGCACGCTTTCTGTCGCATGCATCGGCCCTGGGGGCGGCAACCGGCGCCGGCTGGCGCATGATTGTGATTGCGGCAATGATACTGGTCTTGGCCCTGGGGGCGATTGGGGTATGCATTTCATTTATCGCACGCAATACGGCGCAGTTGCACCGGCGCGAGTTGGAAATCCTGAACCAGGTCGGCGCCCGTGACAGCTTTGTTGCTCGCCAAATGCAGATTATTGTTGGAAAAATATCCATTACTGCGGCCGGCATGGGCTTTGTTGCGGCGGTACCTATACTGCTGCTGATACTGTCCGCGGCACACAGTGCACGCGTTGGCCTGATGGCAATGATGAGCCTGACCACCATGGCATGGTTATTACTGGCGGCACTGCCGATTGCAATAAGTATATTTGCAATATGGATAACACGCCGCACGACATTAAAGATTCTGAAAAACAGCTAATGAAGTTTTTTACCCCCTCTTTTTTAGCCTTTGCTTTGTTCATCATGGGCGGAATGATGTTTAAGTCAATGACCCCCAGTGTATGCGGTACAATCTTGCCGGACGACAGCATATTTGTCCTGACCGGGGACGCACGCCGAATTCCTTTTGCGATGCGACAAATGCGAAAATACCCCGATGCGGATTTATATATCATCGGCGCCGGCGCCCAGGGGTCTTTTGAAATGGCAAAGAAAGTAACCGTCGAATCCGATTCGAAATCAACATACCAAAACGCGATTGCAATTCGCAGCATTGCACAAACAACGGGCCTGGATAGGATTGTTATCATAACCACCGAAGACCATATGAATCGTGCCCAATATCTTATACGGCATGAACTGCCTGATGTGGAGGTGGTTCCATGCCCTGTTCGTCTAACCGACATGCCGGCGACAAAAAGACTTGAACGATGGACCACGGAATATATAAAATATATTGTTACAATGTTTGGAATAAAGGAAGGATAAAGAAACATGTTACGAACAATCGTATTTAAAATCATTTTGGCGATATATTTCTTGCTATGGTCGCCGCTGTTGCTGATTGGCCTGGTAAACAAGCGCCTGAATAATTTCTTCGTTTTAACCGATGCGCGTGGCGTACTGCTGCTGGCGCGTTGGATTGCAGGAATAAAATATAAGATAAACTATCCCCTGACCGAAGAAAACGGCGTACCGGTAAAGCCCAATGAAAACATTCGCCTGGACGGCAAGGCGATAATAGCTGCCAAGCACATGTCTATTCTGGAAATCGCAATATTAGCTACAAATATTCCCAACGCATTCTTTATTATAAAGCGCGAACTGCTGTGGATACCTATTTACGGATGGGCTTTTTGGCGCATGGGCCTGCAGCCTGTAAATCGCACACGTGGAAAAACAAATATGAACAAGCTGGCGAACGCTGTTGCGAAAAAGATTATGAATGGTCAGGTTCTGATTATATTCCCAGAAGGCACACGCGTAAAGCCCGGCGCACGCCCAGCCCTGAAGCGCGGCCTGCTTTATTTAGCACACCAGCTAAAGCTGCCTATTATGCCGGTTGGGACAGATGCGGGCATATACTGGCCAAAGCATGGAAAAATGCGCCCCGGAACTGCTAATGTTTACTTTGAGCCCCTGCTGCCGTGCAATGCATCACTGGATGAAATTCGTGACGCAATAAATCAGCACAGCGCATAAAAAAATCAAACGCCCAAATGGGCGTTTTATCTTTTGTATTTACTATAAAAAACAACGCTATACCTGTTGCCTAAAAAAAACGGTCAATTAAATTAGGCATATATTTTCCTACTAATATTAGCCCCCACCGCGACCTTAAGTCAATTCAAAAATATGCCAAAAAAAGGACCGTTTTCCTGGCAGTTTTGTGCATATCTTTTCAGCACAAGAGGGAATTTATGACATTTCAACACAGATTTTATTTACTTGTTGCAACACTTGCATTTTATACATCAATAGGGGGAGCCCATGCAAACGACATCGGCTATGTACTTACCGAAATATTAACCAATGATACATACTGCGCATCCCCCCAAGGTGGTGATGGCGACCAACCATGCCAGGTATGCGTTCCGGCCAGAATCGCCAACGACAGATGCAACTATAACAGTGAATGCATAGCACAGTGGATGTCCGACAATAACATATGCAATGACAATGTATGTAACGCATATAAAGGCTCTAAGGATTTAAGATTTGGCGGCGCATATGGAAAAGCTCCTACTGGTGAATATGTAGTTTGCGATGATTATAACGGCTGGACGTATTCTGCAACAAAACCGGATGAGCCGAATCAAACCTATTGCTCCGATTACCATGACGCAAACCATGGCCACCTTATAAATTGCTGTGACTTTGATTCCAGTGCTGGGATCGGCGGCTCTTGGTGCCCCAGCGGTCTTGACCGCGAATACTGCGACAAAGGATATTACGGGGGATTTAGAAATTGTGCAAAATGTCCAGACGGTCCCAATTACGTTACTGGCAGTATTAAAGATTATATCAATGAAGGTCCAATACCGGGTATGTCCAATGAATCTGGGAACTATTCTAAAACAAAATGCTATATTCCAACATTAGGGGGTTCTGAACACTACATGGACAATACGGGCCAATATGTTTTTACAAGCAACTGTTACTGGAGCTAAGTTCCCATCCGAGGCACCTCAGCATACATCGGCTTTGATTGCGAAACATGAAAAAATGCCGGGATAAGCGACAGAAAAAACGAAACTATATGCAAATGCAAAATAACCCCGACCTGATTTCATACATATCAGAATTTTACCGCACAACGGATACAAAGCTAAACCATTTAACAAAGCAGATAGAACTGCTGAAAAAGCATATCACGCTGCTATACGCCCTGCGCACGGATATAGCTGATATTCCACCTGCGACCGGCCATCTGAAAATGAAACAGCAAGGCTGCCTAAAACTGCTGTTGCTAATAGACCAGGTGCTGCGCGATGCCGGCATTGAATATTTCCTGGGATACGGAACACTGTTGGGGGCGGCGCGCAGCGGTGATTTTATTCCATGGGACGACGATATAGACATCTGTTTAATGCGCGCGGACTTTCACCGCGCAACAGACATTTTATCCCAGCGATTTAACCATGACGACTTTTTCACTACAAGGGGCCTAAGCGGCGGAATATTTAAAGTTTTATTCACAAAAAAAATCTGTGTTGACCTGTTTCCATGGGATACATATCATACCCGAATGGAAACGGAAGACCAACGCACGGAATTTATAAACACATACATCCGCGCAATGGATACCGCCCGCCAGTTGGAGGCGGACCAGCGCACACTAGCCGATAATCCCGGTGCGATTGTATCGTCAATTTATGAAAACTATTCGCAAATTAGCAACGATATTATAATGCAGGGGCTGCCACCCGATTTCCAGCATGGCGATATATTTGAAGGCATCGACTGGCAGACATTTCCGGAGCGTGTGGGACGCTTTTACCACGCCAGCCCTTTTCACCGTGAATGGATTTTTCCACTGGGCCAGATAAAATTCTGCGGCCACATGTTCCCTGCCCCAAATAATGTTGACGCCGTTCTTACAACACGCTTCGGCGATTGGCACACTCTCCGGCCAGATTTTTCCCGCCACACCAATCCCCCGCTGTCTTACGAAGAAATCGCAAGCATACGCAAATTCATAGATACACAACAATGAAACGCATTATAACATACGGAACCTTTGACACTTTTCATTGGGGGCACATGGAGCTGCTGCGCCGTGCACGTGAAATGGGTGACTGGCTGGCGGTGGGCCTGTCAACAGATGAATTTAATACAATAAAAGGCAAGCGCGCCTACCTACCATATAAACGCCGCCTGGAAATATTGCAGGCTATAAAATATGTTGACTTGGTGTTTGCTGAAAACGACTGGGGTCAAAAGCGTGATGATATAATTAAATATAACATAGACACACTTGTTATGGGCGACGACTGGCAGGGGCACTTTGACACACTGGCCGATGTATGCAGCGTTGTATATCTAACACGCACCAAAGACATCAGCAGCACATTGATAAAGCACACATTGGAAAAGCAATAAAAACCTAATCGCACCAGCCCATGCGATGTCCACCGGAATACGGCCGCCCCAGCTTTTCTGAAATCAATATCTCGCCCACATCACGGCCGACGGCATCTTTAACATAGGCATCAATACGCCCCAGATATTTATCATCCTTGATTTTATACAGTTCCACAACCGACCCCACAGGAATCAATGCCGCCAGCCGGTCGCGCGCCATGTTGGCACGCGTAATCTCAGACTCGCATTCACCGTGAATTTCCGGTGTATCAACATTCATCAAGCGTACCCGGACAGAGATTTTTATGTCATCTTCCAAATTAACATAGGCGGCAAAAGTATCGCCATCGAAAATATAATCAACAGTTGCCGGCACGGCGCGGACCATTGTCGGTAACAGAACAAGAAGCAATACCGATAATACTTTTTTCATCCGCAATTAACGCACTACGGCAGCTTTGGCGACCATGTCGGCTCCAGGCCGTTAACATCATCCGGCAGCTCGATATCATATATATTCTGACCTGTGATATCAACGCTGCGGATGTGGCTTATACGCTCCATCCCGTCCAGGGCTTTTTCCGTTTCATAATATACCAGCCGACGGCTGCCCGGTGCCCATGATGGCGCCTCCATAAACCAGCCCCCCGCCAGAATCTTTTCATTACGCCCACGCGGATTCATAATACCGATAAAGAATGTATCATCCGCCATTTTTGTAAATGCAATAAACTGACCGTCCGGCGACCATGCGGGTGTTGCATATCGGCCGTTGCCGTATGTAATACGCTCTTCTACACCCGTCTCCAGGTCCAGAACATGAATCTGCTGGCGGCCCGACCGGTCGGAATTAAATGCCAACTTTTTACCGTCGGGCGAATAAGACGGACTGGTATTTAGCGAATTGCCAAATGTTAACTGGCGCAGCGTTTTATCTTCCATATTATATTCATATATATGAGTTATACCGCTTTTGACCAGCGATAGCGCAATCTTTGTTCCATCAGGCGAAAAGCGCGGCGCAAAGTTCATCCCCCCAAACTGGCCCAGTCTGCGGGCGGCACCGGTATCCAAATCCAGTGTCCAGACCATTGGGTCATCATCGCGATAGGATAAAAATACCACTGTCTGCATATTAGGTGAGAAATGCGGCGACATAACAAACGTTTTATCGTCCGACAGATATCGCATACCATATCCGTCCTGGTCCATGATGGCCATACGCTTTACGCGTGCATCCACAGGACCGGATTCGGCAATAAATACAATCTGGGTATCGAAATAGCCTATCTCGCCGGTCAGGCGTTCATATATCGCATCAGCCATTATATGCGCCATGCGTCGCACGGATTTCTTAGATGCCACAAGCGACTGGGCCTCTATCTGCTCTTTGCCGTTGACATCCCATACATAAAACTCCAGCTTGTATTTACCATCCTCCAGCGCCAGAGTTGCCTGAACCAGCACCTGGGCCTTTATCGCCATCCAGGATTTAAAGTTAGGCATTTGGCCCATTTTAACATATTCCGGAAATGCGTCATGATTTACAATTCGAAACAATCCGGTGGACTTTAAATCTTTCTCTACCACCTCACGTATCATGGCGGCGTCTTTTTTACTGGCGTTGCCAATAACTTCAAACTTTTGAACGGCGACCGGTATCGGCGATGCCGCCCCGGCAACAATATCCACCTTTAGCTCAGCCCGTACCGTGCCCACAGAAAAAATAACCGCAAACGCAATCAGAATTTTTTTCAGCATAACGCCCCCTATTCCTTTCAAAACAATTACTTATAAAATATCGGGCTAATTTTATCCGCAATCCGAAAAAAAAGCAAGCACGCCCAGGCCCCGGCAATAAAAAATCCCGCGCCCCGCCAACAACACACCGGCCCACACACCCGTCCCCACAACAGTAATTACAACCGTCCCTACATTTGTATTGACAAGCGCCAATACAATGTTATAGTCAACTGTAAACACGCAAGTATTGTAAATCGTATAGAGGATTGCCTATGCCAAACGTTATGCAGCAACTGTTTATAATGAACATCGAAAGCCTGTTAAAGGAATACGCCGCATACAAGGCATTTAATAAATCAGACTGCGTTATAAACATGCGCATCCCGCGCCCTATATTGGATAAAATAAAAGAACTGGCCGAGGCACAGCACGTCCCCTACCAGTCACTGATATCATCTGTATTATTTTCCCTGGCGAATATCGAGGAACAAAAATAGCCCATAGAGAGCCTATTAAAACAAATAAAAAAAAGCCCCGCATTCGCGAGGCAATATTTCAGAGATTATTTTACCAGCCGGTTATAGCACAACCCAGAACGCCCTGACCGCCCTGTGACATAAAGAACGACAGAACAACACCTAAGCCGAACAGCAGAACAAAACCCACCAACATACCGGTACCCTTTTTCTGCAGGTCGTCCATCTTAACCTCGCCCTTAGAGATATAACCCCAAGCCCAACCGGCGATAACAAATGCCGCACCAACGAACGCCAATGTACGCAAGATATTAAATACACCCTGCATCTGCTGAATCAGCTGGCACAGGCCGTTCGTACTGGGCGCCGCCATAGCCGGCACCGACACCATTGCGGCGATAATCGCAACATTCAATTTCGTAATAATTTTCTTCATTAGAAATCTCCTTATATATTCTACTAACGGTTGAATTATATCACAAAAAAAGCGGCACTCCAAATAAAAAACAGGCGCGATTGCGCGCCTGCACAAAATTGTCCGGAAACAAATTACATCGCCGAAACCAGAACATATTTACGAGATACGCTTGTCTGGCATGCGCTGCAACGCGGTGTGGCATAAACAACCGGCGCGCTGTATGTAACCTCGCGCGCGGCCGGCGCCATGATAACGCGGTCGGCACGCGGTGCCTGGCCCGTCATATCACGGTTATACAGATCCGCACAACGTGTATTGCGATACACAATTTTTTTACCAGTATTCATATTACGAATTTCATTGCTAAAATGATTGCCATATTCGCCCACATAATAAATGCAGTCTTCGCCGTCCTGAGTATAGCGAACGTCACCCTTGTAATAATCATAGTAAGACGCACACCCCGCCAGGCCCGCCAACGCTACAATAGAAACCAGTACTTTTTTCATACCATTGTCCTTAGTCTAACAAACTTTTCTCTCGCACTCCGATTCGTTGATACAATTATTGCACAAAAACAAACATTGTCAACAGACAAACAAAAATGTACACATCAAATAAATTGTGTTATACTTTTTATCACGTACTTAAAAAGGAAAGGTAATGAACTACAAAGATTTTGGATTAGTTAACACCCGTGCGATGTTCGCAGACGCGATTGCGCGCCGTTATGCCGTACCGGCGTTTAACTTTTACAACATGGAAACATTGTCGGCGATTCTTGCCGCCGCCACCGAAACACACAGCCCGGTTATCTTGGCCGTATCGGAATCGGCGATGAAATACATGGGCGACGATTTGCTGATGGGAATGATTTGGGGCAAAAAATTTAAGCCTGAAAACGGCGTCGCCCTGCACCTGGACCATGGCGGTAGCTTTGAGGCGTGCGAGCATGCGATAAAGCTGGGCTTTTCTTCTGTCATGATAGACGGCAGCAAACTGTCATTCGCAGAAAACGCCGAACTGGCCCGCCGCGTCGCAGACCTGGCCCACAGCCACGATGTATCAGTAGAAGCCGAACTGGGCACCCTGGCCGGGATAGAAGACGAAACGACATTCAGCGACACATCCAGCTATACCAACCCGGAAGACGTTATCAAGTTCGTTGGCGACACCGGCATTGATTCCCTGGCGATTGCAATCGGAACCAGCCACGGCGCCTACAAACGTAAATCGGACGATGAAAAGCTGCGCTTTGACATTCTGGCGGAAATTGCGCAAAAGCTGCCCCAGTTCCCGCTGGTACTGCATGGCGCGTCATCCATTCCCCAGAACTTTGTAAAAACAATAAACGAATTCGGTGGCGACATAGCAGGTGCACGCGGCATCGACCCGACCCAGCTGCGCCAGGCAACCGAAATGAACATCTGCAAGATAAACGTTGACAGCGATTCCCGCCTGGCGTTTACAGCGGGCGTTCGCAAAAACCTGGCTGAAAAGCCGGCCGGCTTTAATCCGCGCGATTACCTGGGCGCGGGACGCAAGCTGATTGTCGAAAACTGTATCGATGAAATCAAAAACATCATGGGCAGCGACAACAAGCTGTAATATAAACGCCCCAAACGGGGCGTTTTTTTATTTTTCTTTCTTATCTGTTTTTTCTTTGCTATCCACGCTCCAATAAATTCCATCGGTCCAGTAATCCAAACCAAACATAAATATTTTAAGCAAGAAAGTAGATGGCATTTTCAGTTCGCCCCGCTCGTACTTACGCAAGACCGCCCGTAACGAATGGGCGGTTGGAGGTTCAAAACTATCATAACAATAGCGTTGCTTATTCAATGTATTCGCAACCCTCCAACCGGTTGTGGAGTAATAAAGTGTTATGAGAGGTTTTGAAGCCCCGCACCGGGTGTCACCCGATGCGTTATGAATTGTAGCATAAAACTTGGAAAAAGCAAATATTAACTATAACGCCGGCAACGCGACACACACCACGTTGCCGGCGTTTGACATAGATGCGGTATTTATTTAGCGCGCTCTACATACTCTAAGGTTTCTGTATTAACAACGATTTTTTCACCGGCGTTAACGAACAGCGGCACTTGAACACGAACACCATTGTCAAGAACGGCCGGTTTGCCGCCGCTCGACGATGCTGTCTGGCCCTTCAGCGCGGGCTCTGTTTCCTCTACCGTGGCAATAACCGTTTTAGGTAATGAAATAGACACCGGATGCCCTTCGACAAAGTTTGCCTTTACTGTCATTTCCGGGGCCAAAAACTTCATCATATCCCCCAGGGAATCTACCGGCATCGTAAACTGCTCGTAATCGGACAGGTTCATGAAAAACGCATCGCTGCCGTCGGCATACAAATACTGGCAATCAAAATCTTCGACCATCAGTTTTTCAACCTTATCCTCCGAGCGCCAGCGGTCCCCGCCCTTGTTCCCGGAATCGATATCACGCAGGTCGGCCTGAACAAACGCACCGCCCTTGCCCGGTTTTACCTTTGTAATCGATGTAACGGAATAGCGACGGCCGTTATGGGAAATAACCCAACCAACACGCATATCATTTGCAACATATGATGCCATAGTAGTACCTCTTGTTTTTAGTTTTTGCCATGGGCTTTGTTATAGCGCTCAATCGAGTCCATAATGATTTTATCCGCCGCATCACGGTCCGCCCAGCCTGCAATCTTCGACCAGGAGTTTGGCTCCAAATCCTTATAATGCTGAAAGAAATATTCAATCTTGTGCATCATAATTTTCGGCAATTCGTTCATATAAGACACGTTTTCATAATACGGGTCAATGCGGTCACGCGGCACACAGATAATTTTTTCATCACCGCCCGCCTGGTCTTCCATTAACAAGGCGCCAATCGGATGAACATCAATCATAACACCCGGACGCAGCGGCGCATTACATACAACCACACAATCCAGCGGGTCACCGTCATCGCCCAATGTTCCCGGGAAATAGCCATAGTTCGCAGGATACGCAACCGGCGTATGCAAGATACGGTCCACACGCAACAGGCCTGTTTCCTTGTCAATTTCATACTTTACATAACCGTTTTCCGGAACCTCGATAATCGCAGTCATTTTTTTCGGCGGCATTTTGCCCGGTTTCAATTCTTCTAACGACATATATTTACCCTCTTTTTACCGCCGACAGCTTAGCATATTTTTTTGATTTTGCAATGTATTTATTGCCCGCCGTCATTGTCTTTTTTCAAAAACCTTGCATATTTATCCATTGAATTGTCATATACATCGTTCGTATCAAACTTATCAAAATCGGCGCGCGTGTATCGGACATAACCGCTCCCCCAGAATGCATCGCCCTTTATATGTTTTTCCTGGGAATCCTGCCATGACTTGCATCGATAGTGATTTATACGGATTATATCCTGCGACAGACCGGGGATAACATTGCTGGGTGTGACGGCGTGACCGCACTCGTCAACACTGCGCCAGATTACGTCGAAAACATGTGGCGACCGACACCCGACGACCATGCGCGGATTTACGATTATTTTGTTTGCCTCACCCGAATTATCCCGCTGACGATACTTATAGTTTTCAATAACCAACCCTGCGGGCCGTATCACATGCCCTGCCGAGCCATACAGGCACCACCTAATAAAAATCTGGGCCGTACGCTGCGGAATACGGCGCAGAAAATCTGGAATCGTACAATCTTTCACCGGCATTATAAACTCATCCAAATCAATAACCGCTAACCAACGCGCCTCGGCCGCGGCGCGACGAACAGCGGCATAGTTTACCCGGTTTTGAACCCCATCGCCCCGAACATAATGATACTCGACCACCCCGGCGTCGATATAGGGTTTTAAAATCTCAAAGGTGTTGTCGGTTGATTCGTTGTCAAATATATAAAATTTTTCGACCCCGACCAGTCGATGATAATCTATCCATTCTTTAAAATAACGACCTTCGTTTCGCGCTATCGCGCTAACTGTCAGAAAATACTTATTTTTTACCCCCCCCCCCGCAACTATTGTCCGAGCGGCGGAAAATATGCCGAATTTTATTATATTGCGCACACGATTGCGAATCATGCGACATGGCACAATACCAGATATCATACCGGCGATAAATTTACGTCCCTTGGATACCTTTTTCTCGTTATGCGTTATATCAATTTTAATCATATCATATATCCATACTAAAAAATGTATCCCGCACATGGCGGGATTTTTTTCACAACACCTTTACATACGCATCGGCATCAAAATAAACAATGCGTCAGTATTCTTGTCCGTTGACTTGATAATTGTCGGCGACAACGGGTCCTGCATTTCCATTTGGAACTTTTCACCTTCTACCTGGCCGGCGACATCCAACAGGAACTTTACATTAAATGTAACCGTAAATGATGCGTCGCTGTTATATTCGATATCCAATTCCTGCGTCGCGGTACCGGCATCGGGACTGGACGCGTTCACAACCAACTTGTTCATAGAGTAAGTCAACTGAACCGATTTTGTTTTATCAACACTGGCAACCGATACCAGGTCAACCGCGTTAACAAACTGCTTTCTGTCCAGAATTGCAATCTTGTCATTGCCCTTTGGTATAACAACGCGATAATTCGGATACTGGGCATCGACCAACTTGCTGGTCAAGGTTGCGGCGCCAACGGTAAAGCGTGCCTTGGTATCGGACAGTTCAACCATACAGTCGTCAACGGTCGCATCCTCCAACAGCTTTGACAGTTCGCCAATAACGCGACGCGGCAAAATAACGGCCGGCATGTCCGCGCTGCCCTCTGGGGCGGGCATCGCACACAGGGCCATACGCTGTGCATCGGTCGCAACCGCCGTCAACATTTTTTCCTTGCCCTCGTCCGAGATATGGAAGTAAATACCCCCCAGGTGATAGCGAACATCATCCGTCGGGATTGCAAATTTTGTCTGGTTAATCAAATGCGCCAGGTCACCCGTCGTCATCTGGAACTTAGTAGTCAGATTGCTGCCCGCCATGGCCGGGAAGTTTTCTGCCGGTAATGTTGGCAAACGAAATACCGCGCGGCCGCTGGATACGACCAACTGATCACCGGACTGCTTAAAGTTAATCTCTGCATCATCGGGCAACTTGCGAACAATATCATACAGCATCTGAACCGGAACGGTAATTTTTCCACCCAGTGTGATGTCGGCGGCCACATGCTCTACCAGTTCCAGGTCAACGTTTGTCGCAGACAGAACTAAATCATCCGCCACCTCCAGCTTTACATTCATCAATATCGGCAGGGTCGCACGCTTTTCCACAATGGACTGCATATGCCCCAGCGCACGTATCAAAACCTGACGAAATACCGAAAATTCCATATTATGTGCTCCTGTATATTATTAAGATGCCTACATTCTTGAGACTTAGTTTACCAAAAAACACCGATTCGGTGCAAGACCAAAAGCATTCTCGCAACGCCCATAAAAAAGCCCCGCGTTTGGGGCCTTTTCCTATTTGTTTAAAACTTTTTCCAACCGGGCGCGCAATTTTTTCATATCATCATACTTGGTAAACTTACCCTTTTCTGCAATCGATATGTCGCCTGATTCTTCTGATACGACCAAAACAGTTGCGCTCGACTGCTCTGACAGCCCCAGCGCCGCACGATGACGCGTTCCGTATTTCCAGTTCAGGTTGTTCTGTGACAGTGGCAAAATCCCCCCGGCCGACACAATTCTGCCGTCTTCTATTATAACGGCTCCGTCATGCAACGGTGTTTTATTAAAGAATATAGTCAGCAGCAGCTCGCTTGATATAACCGCATCCAGTATTACGCCCTTTTTATCAATAGCGCTTTCGTCCAGCATGCTGGGGAACACAATCAGCGCGCCCGTATGCTTGGCCGACATATATTCAACCGCGGCTACAATCGCATCCAGCGCACGCGTATCCTTTTGCCGCACGCCGCCACGACGCAGTAATCGGCGCCACCCCTGAACATTACCCAACAGGGCCATAAACTTGCGCAGTTCGGGCTGGAAAATAACCACCAACCCCAGCGACAGGAACAGCGCGGTCCAATGCAAAAACGCCCCCAGCAAATCAAGATGCGCCCACGCCATCACAAAACTTGCAATCCACAGCACCGCCAGCCCCAACAGCCCACGGACCAGCTTCTCTGACTGCGTATTTTGTATAAAGCCCCTATAAAACAGCAAAACCATTGCCGCTATTATTACAATTTGAATAAAGCCAACCCAGTTAAACATCGCCTTCTATCCTTTGTGTTATTCGGCATCCATAATGGTGCCAATTAAATCCCCTATTGGTGCCCCCAGCCATTCCGGGTCACCACGCCTGTCGGGGGCACCGCGCGACAGCGCTGTTTTGCACGGCTGGTCATCCGCCAGCCAGTTTTCCAGCAAATCGCCCGCCAACAGCCCCAAGCCCGCACCAGCAGCCAAGCTGATACCACCTGTAAATGGCGCCAACAGTAATCCGATACCGGTCGCCGATGCAACCTTACCCGCAACTGCGGCACCGCTAATTCTTATATCAGGTTCGGCCAAATTTCCAGAAATTTCTACCGAATTCATAACATTTCCCGTCAGCGACAGCTTTAAACCGCGAACGGGCACCGTCGTCAGCGCCAGACGCATGCTCTCTTCCCCTAAATCCAAACTGCCTGCCAGACGCAGATTTATAGCGTTCGTTTCAACCGCAACACCGTTTTCCGTCTCTATGCGGCCATTGCGCACCTTGGCCGATATGGCGGCACATGATATCTTTATCTGGTTATGCTTTTTCTCTGACCGGAACAAGTCCTGGATACTATGACGCAGGCTGGTTAGAAAATCCGTACCATAAATATTTGCAACCAATGCCGAATGGGCATAGCCCGAACCGTTTGAATAAATCTGAACCGGGCCTGTGGCCGTTTGCATTAGCTCCGACAAATCTGCCCCCCGCCCCCGCAGGTAAAAACGCAGCCCCACCGGCAGATTCGAAATAAAGTCAGGGGCACGCACCTGGTCCAGGATTTTCCCAACCTGAATATTATCCCCCAGGCCCGCCGCAATCACATCCAGCGTTCCGTCGGACTCTATTATTACATCCGCAGCGGCCTCTGTCTCGCCACCGGCAATTCCCGTACGCAGGTCAATTCGACCCGTACCGCCATTTAGCCGTACCTGCAAATCAATATCGGACAACGTTAACTCGCGATATACAATCATTTTGTCAATCTCGGCCCGCAGATTCATATCGAACTTCAAAAACTCCTGACCGTATAGCGGAATATTCTTAAATACATTCAGCTCCCTATCCGGACGGGCACGCCGCTTGGATGCATAAAGTTCCGGGAACAGCTCCATTAAATTCAGTCTTTTCGATTCCAGATTAAGTGTAAACGTGGGCTTCTTCTTGGACCAGTTATAGTCCCCCGACAGGGTTATTTCATTTCCGCGAACCAAAACGCTGGATTTCCGTAATGTTATCTTGCGCCCATCAAATCCCCCGGCCAAATTAACACGCAATGTCGGCATATAGGCCAAATCCAAATTTAGCATCGCCCCCAGGGCTGTTATATCCGGGATATCCCCGCTGACGACGAAATCTATGGGCATAAGGCTGGCGCCTTCCAGGGCGACATTGGCAATCAGCGCATTACCACCCGTTGATATCGCTGCGCGTACGGGGTAAACCTTGCGCTCAGGGTTATATTCTGAATAAGACACAATAAACGGATATACCTTTTCCGCCGGCTTTATCCAGCCTGCATATTCGCGTCCTTTTTCCTGGGGAATATATCTTACCTCCAGCCCGGCCAAGGAATACGTCGCATCCAGTATATGCATAACTAAATTCTTTACCTCTATCCCGCCCAGGCCCGGGTCGGCAAAAGGATATTGAGGTTGAACAAACGGCTCGGCCGATATTTCGGCCACATTCGTATCAGCGGCAACATCCGGAGCCTTATCCTTGTTCGGCGTAATAGAATACTGCCCCGCTTCGTTTTTCTCTATACAAATCGATGCATCGTTAATCTTTACATTTTTAATTGTCGGCCTATCCCGCAGCAGGGATACCAAATCCAACGTTACGTCAACTGTTTCTGCGCTAAACGCATACTCATGGCGCGCCCAGTTGGCATTTCGAACGCGAACCTGATGCAGTTCAATACGCGGCCGCAGGGAAAATTTCCATGACACGGCGCCATCAATTTCTATATCCAGCCCCGTTGCACCACGCAAAATCCCCAAAATATCCCCGCGCAGCGTTTCAAGATTCACCTGGCTTAGCGCGATTACAACCGCCACCACCATACCCATGAAAAATATGGAAACTATACGTGCGATTGTAAAAAACAAATTCTTACGAAACAGCATATCTTACTTTTCTTTTACGGCAACTTCAGCTCCAGCATGCGAACAACCGGCTCCATAAAATCTGGCAGTTGGGCGCGCAAAGTTATCAGGCGCCCCGTGGTTGGATGCTGGAATGTTATCTTATGTGCGAACAAAAACAGGTTATTTGTACGCACTATGGAATCCAATGCGGTACTATCGGTCGCAGCGCCATATATGGAATCCCCGACGATCGGCGCATTAAGCGACAATGCGCTATGTACACGCAACTGGTGTGTACGGCCGGTCTTTGGCGAAAACAAAACCCACGACAGCATACCGGCCGCCTGGGATAAAACGCTATAGTCCGTGATTGCACGCTGGGGCCGTGGACCGGTGCCACTGTTAAGACGCTGGGGCGAATCAAACACCTGCCCTTTGAGCATATAGTTGTCTATGGTTCCACGCTCTGGGCTGACACGACCGTTGAGCAATGCCAAATACTGCTTTTGTGCGGTTTTATTCTGGAACTGCTGAGCCAGGCGCTGGGCCGCAATTTGATTTTTTGCAACAACCAATATGCCGCTGGTCTCTTTATCCAGGCGATGAACCAGTGAAATTTTGTCATATGGAAATAACGCGGCCGCCATTTTATCAATGGATTTACGAATACCTGTTCCGCCCTGAACCGACAGACCGGCCGGCTTGTCAAACGCAACCACATCATTGTCATCATGAATGATACACCGACGCAGCATTTCCAAATCCGATAGCGAAAACGCATCACCCGATTCGGTTTTCTTTGGTGCGACTGCATACCCGCCCAGTGTCGGCGGTATCCGCACCACATCACCCGCCCGCAGAATCTCGTTCCCCGACACCCTGGACGAATTTACACGAATTTGACCGCCCCGACACAGCTTGTAAAACTGTCGCTGTGGCATTGACGGAAACCTGCGCAAAAACCAGCGATGCAGGCGCGCACCTTCTTCTGTTTGGGAAACTGTTACCATATCCGCCATAAATTTATTCGCCGTAAGTTATATAGACCGTATTTTTACCGTTTACGTCGGCACAGTTACCCGACGCACCGCCGCGCGTACCGTTCGACATCTGATAGCCAATGGAATCAGACCAGGCCTTGGTTACAAAGTATTTGCAATCCCCCTCCGACAGGCCGGTAATAGACACAATAAACTGGCGCGAGTTTGCCGGATCCACGTTTAGCTCATACATCCCGCCATACGGGTTTTTATTAGACAGACCGATTGCGCCGAATATGGTTGCATTGTTTATATGCGAATAATCATCATATTCACCCTGCAATTGGCGCACACCGACGACCATCTTAATTACATCCTCATTAACGGTACTGCGCTTTTGGGTGCGCATTGCGATGGAAATCATTCCGATTGCCCCAGCAGTAATACCCCCCATAATCGCCAGCACCCCCAGCATTTCAATCATTGACCGTCCGGATTCGTCTTTCATAACTTATTTCCCCTATTTGCTATTTGTTTTTCATTATTATATCATATTCAGCATGAGTATTCAATTTTCTGATTTAATAGAAAATAGTCCCAGTGCACCAGGCGTCTATAAAATGTACGACGCGGATGGCACCCTGCTCTACGTGGGCAAGGCAAAGAACCTGTCAAACCGGCTAAAGCAATATATTGATATAACGAAACTGGAACTGCATAAGCAGATAATGCGCACCCTGGTAACGCGTGTTGACTGGGAAACAGTTCCAACGGAATCGGATGCATTGCTGCGTGAGCAGGAGCTAATCAAAACGCAAAAGCCCAAATACAACATCATGCTAACGGACGGGAAAATGTACCCGATGCTGGCACTGACACAGTCTGAATTCCCCCGTCTGCTAAAATTCCGCGGCAAGATATCACAGCGCCGCGATGTATATGGCCCCTATCCATCGGTGGCGGCACTGAACGAAACAATAAAAACCATTCAAAAAGTATGCCAGTTGCGTACATGCACAGATACATTTATGCGAAATCGCGCCCGCCCATGCCTGTTGCACCAAATCGGTCGATGCAGCGCGCCATGCACACTGTCACAGACAGACTATGGCGCACGCGTTGCATTGGCACGCCGAATACTTACCGGCGACAGCGAACCTATCATCGCAGACCTGTCGGCAGAAATGCAAAAACATTCGGCCAATCTGGACTTTGAATCGGCGGCCGCATGTCGTGATAAAATCGCCGCATTAACGCATACCGCAAATCGCGGTATACGGCGCGTACATGCACATAGCGCGAATTTAGACTGGCCAAATACCGTCGCCGAAATGGAGAAATGGCTGGGGCAAAAAATCGAGTGTGCGGGTGTGTTTGATAACTCGCATCTGTTCGGACGAAACCCGGTTGGCGCAATGATTGCATTCGGCCCCGATGGATTTATAAAATCTTCATATCGCCACTTTAAGTTAAATGACGCATCGCGCGCCGGAAACGATATCGCAATGATGGCAGAATTTGTTGCGCGCGCGACGGCACGTGGCCCAAAGCTGGACTTAATCATTGTTGACGGCGGCCGCGCACAATGGAACATTGCACACAAAACGGCACCGCATATCCCAATTCTGGGCGTAACCAAGGGGGAAGTACGCGACGGCGATGAACATTTTATAATGCCAGATGGCACCGAATGCCGCGACATGCCAAAGGACTCAAAACTGTTTCTATTACTGCGCGCGGTTCGTGACGAGGCGCACCGTTTTGTAATCACATATCACCGCACGGTACGCGCCAAGACCGTCACCGCATCCGTCCTGGACGAGATAGAGGGTATCGGCCCCACACGCAAAAAGGCGCTGCTGCTTCATTTTGGCTCCGCACGCGCGGTTGGCGACGCCGACCTGGCCGCGCTGATGCGTGTACCGGGTCTGGGTAAAAATGCCGCAGAAAAAATATATGCCTATTTTCATTCCGACGTGGTATAATAAGACTATTCATATAAAGGAGAATTGATATGAAATTTTTTGTAAACTTTTTATCGGCATTCCGTATCGCGGCGGCTTTTGCCATTATTCCGACATTGATGTTCCAGTGGTACTGGCTGTCTTTTATACTGTTCGTATTGGGCGCGGTCTCTGACTGGTTTGACGGCTTTCTGGCACGCAAATATAATGTATGCAGTAAAATCGGCGGCGTAATGGACCATATCGGCGACAAGCTGCTGGTTGTAAATACACTGATTATGCTAACGGTTATGAAGCCTACATGGTTTATCGTTGTTCCTGTAATTATTATGATTGCGCGCGAACTATACATCAGCGGCCTGCGCGAATTTTTGGGCACCCAGAAAATTGAAATGCCGGTGCCAAAGGCACGCTTTTCCATGGGCAAGATTAAAACCACACTGCAAATGATAACGATTGCGGCGTTCCTGGGTCTGTTTGTAATGACAACAACCGTATCGCCGGCCGGCATTACACGCAGCGCTCTTATCACGATGAACATCATTTCCCAGATTGGTATATTTGGATTGTGGCTGTCACTGCTGGCATCTGTTTGGAGCGCCACCCAGTACACATTCACATTTGCGCAAAAGATAAAGAAAATAAAGTAATAAAAAACGCGCTATATACATATAATCCGCCCCTTTTACAGGGGCGGATATTTTTTTTAATCGGCCGTTACAAATACTGTTTCACTGTCCGTTTTCTTTAAATCATGCAAATCATGCGCACCCGTAAACCGTCGTGTCCGCATTTGTATAAACGCCAATGACATCAAGCGCGCCATCATATTTCCCGGCCCCAACTTGCGGCCACGCTCCACCCTGTTGTATTCATGCGGCGTCAGCCCAAGTATTTTTGCCGCCTCGGTCGTTTTTATTTTTGCATTATGACGCCCATGGCGCATTGCCCGACCGATATATTTTGAATCAATAAATATTTGCATTTTATCCTCCGTTGTTTTTTGCAAATAAAAAACACCGCCGTGATGAAGGGCGGTTGGAGGTTAGAAACTATTCTATCGATAGTGTCGCTTATTCAATATATTCACGACCCTCCAACCGGTTGTGGAGTTTTTTAGATAGAAGAGGTTTCTACACCTCACATCGGGAATCACCCGATGCATATGCATTATATCATAAAAGTGCGGACGTGCAAGTTATTAAAACCATCCCTTTTTGCCTGGCTTGGTTTCTGCGAATTCGGTCAGCAGCTTTTTCTGCTTTTCCGTCAGCTTGGTCGGAATATTTATTCCCACCTCTATATACATGTCGCCAAATGTACCCGCGCGCCGGCCCGGCATTCCATGCCCGCGCACGCGCAGACGTTCCCCAACCTGGGTACCTGCAGGCACTTTTACCGCCAGCGTTTTGTCATTGATAGTTTCAACATCTATCTCGCCCCCCAGGGCCAATGTCGTAAACGCAATATCCATGTGCATAATCAAATCGGCACCGACGCGCTGGAAACGCTTGTCCGGGCGGACACGTACATCCAGGTAAAAGTCCCCCGCCGGGCCACCGTTTGTGCCGGCCTCGCCCTGGCCTGCCAGACGCAGGCGCGCGCCATCCTCGATCCCGGCGGGTATTTTTACCTCCAACGTGCGCGATTTATGCACGGCACCAACGCCGTCGCATACATCACATTTTTTTTCAATCTTGTGACCTGTGCCGTTGCATTCGGGGCATGGGGCCTCCATCGCGAAAAAGCCCTGCTGCGTACGAACATACCCACTGCCGCCACATTTTGGACAGCTTGGGGCCGGCTTGCCGTCGGCGGTTCCATATCCGTGACATTTTTCACATTCCACATTACTGGAAAATTTAACAGTATGCGTTTTTCCAAAGTATGCATCACACAGGTCGATTACAACCTCGTCCAGCAAATCGCGACCACGCCGGTCCGGTGCCGCGCTGCGTGCGCCGCCGCCACCAAAGTTACCAAAGCCGAAACCACGCATTGCCTCACGCAGGATGTCTTCCATACCGGCGCCGCCGCCCATATTAAAGTCAAAACCACCACCAAATGGATTACCACCCGCACCGGCCGACGCACCATTGCCACCAGCGAATGCCGCACTGCCAAAACGATCGTATGCAGCACGTTTTTGCGGGTCTTTTAATATATCAAAGGCGTTGTTTACTTCCTTGAACTTATCCTCGGCCGATTTGTCACCGGGATTACGGTCTGGATGATACTTCATCACCAACTTGTGGTAAGCCTTTTTAATATCGGCATCCGACGCATCACGCGCAACGCCCAAAACTTCATATGGATTGCTGTTCATTTTATTTTTCCGTATTATTTTCCAAGAATATATAAGCTCATTATACTAAAAATCAAGCCCAATGAAAACCCAGGATGACAGAAAAACCGCATCCTGGGAAATCATACCCGAAAAACATAGGCTTTTTTAACGACGACGCGCCAAAAATTCTTGGAATGCGTTCAGATTTTCAAAAACACGCTTGCCGCACATGGCTTTAATCTTACCCTCTTCCTTTGTTGCATTATTGATAAGGACGGGTATAATGCGCCACTTTGCAGGCCACGACATATCAGCCACCTGCGTTCCCAGAATATAGTTCATCGCATATGCATCTTTTGCCGTGGCACAGCACAAATATCTGCGCTTTGATTTAAACGGGCTAACCAGTTCATAATGAGACGCGGCATTCATGCACGGTGCAATCGCACGATATTCCTGTTCCAGTGAATGTGCATATTCTGGGAAAGCTATCTGTCCGCAAAACTCAATCGATACATTCGGCAACGCCGCCAGTTTTTCCAGCGCATCCAACGCACCGGGGCGAAACTGGGGCCGGCGGGCGCATTTGTACAGCACGCGGGCAATAGAAGATTTTAACATCCCCCGGCCAATGCCGTATTTATATGCCATTGTTACCGCCATTGCCTTGGCTGGTCCAAAATCCTGACGGGCAATTTCCGAGAATTTTGTATCAATCGGCTCAAACACAATACCATTCAAATCTATAAAAACCTTCTTTTTCATAAGAACCTCGCTGTATTATTTAATAAACCCTTATTACACTAAAAATATATTTTTGTCAAGCGGTATTATAAAGAACCTATTCCTAACCAATCACAAACAGGCCCGGTATAATATTCTTTGGGCTTGCACAAAATTGAATAATGTTATAATAATTAGGTACTATGACACAAACATCTACACACACATACGACGCATCAGATATTCAGGTACTAGAAGGGCTGGAGCCTGTTCGCCTGCGCCCGGGAATGTATATTGGCGGCACAGACGAAAAGGCATGGCATCACCTGCCGGTGGAAATTATGGACAACTCGATTGACGAGGCTGTCGCCGGCTTTGCCAAAAAGATTTCCGTTAACCTGATTGATTCCAAGACCATAGAAATCACTGACGACGGTCGCGGTATCCCGGTGGACGAGCATCCAAAATACCCGGGCAAATCCGCATTAGAGGTGATTTTAACCACCCTGCATTCGGGCGGCAAGTTTAATAATAATGTTTATAAGACCAGTGGTGGTCTCCATGGCGTTGGCAGCGCGGTTGTAAATGCCCTGTCGCTGGAGATGATTGTAACGATATCGCGTGACGGCTACACATGGCGGCAAACATTTTCACGCGGCAAGCCGACCAGCGCAATGACCCGTGGCGAGCCAACCAAGGCACATGGCACACAAATCCGCTTTACAATCGATGACCAGATATTCGGCGAAAACGCAGTATTTAAGCCTATAAAAATATATCGTATGGCCCGGGCTAAGGCATTTTTGTCCAAGGGCGTAAAGATTGACTGGCACTGTAATCCGGCATTGCTTACCGAAGATATGAACATACCGGCCGACACAACGTTTTATTATCCAAACGGGTTGGCGGATTTCTTGGCTGAAAAAACAGATTCCAAGCCACGCATACTACCTAAAATATTTAGTGGTTCGGTTGATTTCCCCGACGACAGTGGGCGTGTTGAATGGGCACTGACATTTTTAACAGATGAAAACGGCGCCGCATCGGATGACGGATTTTTTGCATCATACTGTAACACAATCGCAACAATTGATGGCGGAACGCATGAAACAGGGTTCAAATCCGCAATAACGAAAGGATTAAAAGCCTATGGGGAAAAGGTTAATAACAAGGCTGCGGCAAATATAATCGGCGACGATGTTTTCGATTCTGTTGCGGCAATTGTTTCTGTTTTCTATAAAACACCGCAATTTTTAGGCCAGACCAAGGAAAAACTATCTAATCCGGAGGTTGCCCGCTATACCGAGGGGGCCCTGCGCGATCCATGGGAAATATTCCTGGCGTCCGACCCAAAAACTGCAAACGCCCTGCTCGACTTTGTAATCAATCTGGCGAATGCCCGTATTAAAACAAAGCAGGTAAAGGATGTTGCACGCAAAACACCGACCAAGCGTATTCGCATGCCAGCAAAGTTGGCCGACTGCTCTAAGCATGGGATAGAGGGGACAGAGCTGTTTATAGTTGAGGGGGAATCGGCCGGCGGTACGGCAAAACAGGCGCGCGACCGCGCGACCCAGGCGATTATGCCCCTGCGCGGAAAGGTGTTGAACGTTATATCAAATTCCGACGAACGCTTTGGCAACAACAAGGAACTTAACGAGCTTATTGATATCATAGGCGCTGGCACGGCCAAAAACTGGGACGACAGCAAGCTGCGCTATGAAAAAATAATCGTCATGACCGATGCTGACGTTGACGGCAGCCATATTGCTTCACTGCTTATGGCATTCTTCTATCAGCACATGCCCCAGCTGATATATGGCGGCCACCTGTATCTGTCATGTCCGCCGCTATACAAGCTGACACACGGGACAGAATCAATATACGTGGATTCAGACGAACAATTAGAAGAGCTTAAAAACGGCAAATACAAAAATAAGAAAATCGAAATATCTCGATTCAAGGGACTTGGTGAAATGATGCCGAATCAGCTAAAAGAAACAACCATGTCACCAAAGACACGCCGTCTGATTCGCGTTGAACTGCCCCCACGTACCGACGACGGGGCCGAAGACACCGAAAAAACACGCACGATAGTCTCAGAACTTATGGGTAAAAAGCCGGAGTTTAGATTTAAATTCATAACAGAACACGCCCAGTTTGTAAAAGACTTGTTCGTATAATACGCAAAAAACACCGCCCCACATGGGGCGGATTTTTTTACCATACCGGTTCTACTGAATACCTACCTGAAACTCGTCACCATATCCGGCAACAACCTGGCCGCGGACTGTGCATTGAATATCTTCAAAGCCGCCTTTGACCTGATTCTTTTTTATAACATTACTGGTAATCAAGCCGCCGGCCGTCCCCAGCACAACACCCGCAACCGAATCAGATACCAGGCGCGATGTATTAAAGTTACCTTCCTTATTCTTCCATACCGACTTGCTGAGCCCGGACTGCAACGAGCTTAGATTGCCCATTATCGATGTTATACGTCCCTTGGCGGCGGCCTGCTCCGCCTCTTGGCGTTGCTTCTTCTCTTCGGCTTCGCGTCTTGTACGCCCTTCTTCGGTTTCTACGCATTCATTGTTGCCAGAATCGTATTCGTAGTTTGCGTCCAAACATACGCATTCCTGTGCGTTATAATCCCACTTGGTCCCCGTGGCCGTTCTGCAGCGTGCAATATCTGTATTTTCCACGCATCCATTCCCGCGCCATATTTTATCACGGTCCTGGCACAGGCAGCGGCCGTCTTGATAATAAGCACCTGTTGATGCCGCCGCTTCGCACTGACGACGCAATGAGGCCTCATCCGTCAGAACACAGCTTTTCCCATCATCGCTACGTCTATAGTTATCATCCAGGCAAATGCATTCATCGCCATCTTTCTTCAGATTTTTATTCGCCGGACATGTGCATTTATTATTGGCCCATGTGCCACCTGTGGCCTGGCACTTTTCCTGTTTTGTAGCATTGGCCAGACGGTCACGCTCACGACGTTCGTTTTCACGACGCCGAACCACCGCCGGGTCTTCAACACATTTCTTTTTCGACTCAGCTACCACCCAACCTGCTTCACAAGAGTTGTCCTGCAGTACAACATTCCAACCACCTGAAACACATGTCACCTTGCAAACATTACCAGCACGCACATGTTCCATACTTTCAAGGCCAGTGCTCAGATTAGAAGGATTACATCTATTATTAGCAATAACGAGCCCCGTTGATGCATACCCACCAGATAACAATGGACAATTTCTATTGATTTCCACACATGATTCTCTGTCGGGCCCTGCTGCTTTATTCGCGGGACATTCAATATATTTGCACAAATTATTAATCCTCTGTGAATTTGTCAATAATTCCGAAGGCGGAATACCAGCAGTACCAGACTGCGAATCACCTTTTCGGTAAGAAATAACCACACCACCAATATCTCTTTTTAATGGCGAGTCACCACATACCGACGCATACTCGGAGTAATCGTAACCTTCCCATGAATCATACAACCCCACATCACAACGATATACACTAACGATATTGTTTAATTCAATAATCGCAACCTTGTCATTGCTATCACATGATTTGGTCTTTGCATCAGAATTATTACAAACAAAACATCTACCTCTATAGTGAGCACCGTCAAGACCAGCGCCCGTTCTTCCATCAGGCGTCAACATTTCGCGATTTGCATACCCAGACTCCATTCCGGCCCCATGAGAGCACTCAACCAATTCGCAGCTATTGCCTGCACTTGCAGTATCAAGCAAAAAAATACTGACTAAAAGAACGAATAAATGTCCCAGCTTTCTCATAAATCCCCCCTAAACATCCCGCGAACAAACAGCGGTTATAGCTACAGCACTCTTGCGCACCCATTGTTCTTAGACATTGTAGCATATTTTTAAGTCTTTTCCAAACTCAATTTTCCGCACAAAGCCCCCATGGAAAAAGTCACAATAGTAAAAATCCGCCTTTTGGGCGGTGGTTTATTTATATTCAGAAATCATCTGAGCAATCTGGGCCGCCAACACCAGGTCTGTTTTCTTTGCCTTTTCAACCTGGGCAATCGCATACAGAACGGTGGCATGATTGCGATCCCCAACCAGGCGGCCTATCTCCGTCAGGGACATTGTTGTCGCACCCTTTAACACCGCCATCATTGTCTGACGCGCCATAACCAGGCCACGTGCACGACCCGTACCGCATACCGCATCATAGGAAACGCCCAGCTTTTCGCACATGGATTTTACCATTGCAATCGGTGTCTTGGCCTTTTGCAGTGTATCCGCCAGCAGGCGCTGCGCCACATCCATATCAACCGGCGCCCCCATAAGTTCAGAATATGTTTTGATTTTAGTAACAACACCGGCAATAACATGACCATCCGATGCCATACGCGGCAAAATAGCGTCAACAACATCTGCAGCCACACCGGCACGACGCAGCATTGTGCGCTTTACATTAGAATTCGGCGCCGCGATATCCGCAACCAAGCCAGATGCCAAAACAGACTGCGCACGACGATCAAAACCGGTCAGGTTATTCGGTGCCCCGGATGCGGTCAGAACAACGTTTTTACCTGCCGCGCGCAAGTCCATAACCAGCTGCAAAAACTCGTCTGTGGATGCACGCTTACCGGACAGAGCCTGAACATCGTCAAGAATAAAAGTATCGCAGTTGCGGCAGTAGTCTTTGAATGCAAAAACACTTTTGTCATGCAGGCTGCGTGTGAATTCTGCAACAAACTGGCCGCCGGACATCATAATGGTGCGCCCTGCGCATGCCGCCTTGATGCAGCCAGCCAGCAGAGACTTACCGCTACCGGCCGGTCCATATATAAACAACGGCGAGAAAGACACCGCGCCCGCTGCAACCTTTTTGCATGCAGACAGCACAAAAGCATTTTCATCAGATGCAACAAATTCATCAAACGCGGCCGTATTTGCAACGGGCGCAGCAAAGGCATCTGCCGCCGGTGCATATATAACCGCCGCATTGTCATTTGCAATAGGCGCAGCCGCACATGCATTGGCCCGAACACAGATATTCAACCCCAACCCAAATTCCGCCGCAACAGCAGACAAAACATTTGAATAAACACTGCTTATAAAATCTGCCGAAAACTGATTCTGGGCCCCCAGGACCAATTCGGCACCCGCAATTTCAAAATTAAGAGGGGAAATCCAAGATGTAAACGCAGCAGAATCGATTTTTGCGGCAATGGCCTCCTTGATTGTTTCCAAGTTTGTCATTTTCTTTGTTGCCGCTGTCTGCATGCCGTTTCTCCTTTCCTTCCCTAAAAGAGTTTCCTGCTGCGCAAGAGTGTAAAAACCACCTGCACATAAACGCTAAATTTTACTTATCCTTAACCGGATTCATACAAATTTAGTGTTTATGTCTGCCCTACTTTTACTCTCTCTCGCCGTTTGTTTTGATTGATACTCTCAATCGTTGGATACGTCTGTAACGTTATAAGATAAAATTCTATTTGCAACCGAATGTTGAACAATTTTTGAACATTTATTTTTTGACAACGATTCGTTTTTTTGCCAGATTTCCGCGCCTTGTATATACACTGTATATACAGGATTAGATTCATGCGCGAACATATCCGCCGTCTATTTTTCGAACCAAACCTTGCAATTCTAAGATGACTAAATCACGTTTGATTTCCGAAACAGATTTTTTGACAACGTCTGCCAATACAGATTCGGATACCGCAATTGTACCAATTGCATCCAAAAGAATATTTTCAGGCGATGACTTTTTTTCTTTTATATCGCTGTTCGCATTGTTTGGGAAAAAATCCGATATCCCACTGCATAATTTTGCCACCCCGCCCGCAATCAGCGAATTCGGCCCGGCGGCCCTGGCATCGGCCGGATGCGACGGAATCGCCCAAATTTCGCGCCCATATTCCACCGCGAATCGAGCGGTTGTCATACTGCCAGAGTTTAAATCGGCCTCCCCCAGAATCAGCTTTCCCCCCAGGGCCGCAACCCACCTGTTTCTTTGCACGAAATTTGTGGGGCCCGGAACAAAGCCAACAGGCATCTCACTAATTACAACACCACATTCGGTGATTCGCCGATATAACGATTCGTTTTCCTGGGGCCATATATAATCGACGCCACCCGCTAAAACCGCTATCGTTTGGGCCCGCCCGCCCGCGGCCAGTGCCCCGCAATGCGCCGCGGTATCCGTCCCCATTGCCATGCCAGACGCAACAACAACGCCGCGCGCGGCAAATTCACGCGCCATATCACGAACAAAGCCCATACCGGCCGCGGTGGCATGACGCGTCCCCACGATTGAGACGGCCTGGCGGTTCAAAGTTTCTAAATTTCCACGCGCCGTAATAACAGGCGGATGATTTTTAACCGCACGCATCGCCGCGGGGTAGTGTGGGTCATCATCACATATATAATGTATTCCCTTTGCGGCGGCCGCATCCATTTCACGGCGCACCATATCTATATGCCCCTGCCCCAGGCCCAGGCGCGCCACCGCAGCGCTGCAGCTGCCGCATTCGGCGATTAACTTCGCATACCGCACAGGGCCGATACGCGGCGCCCGCAAAACCAACAGTTTTTCAAATAAATCATTCATAATGAAAGTAAGTATAAAAAAATTCACACCACCCAGAAAAGGAAAATATGCAACTCTCATAAAAAATCCCCCTTTTACAGGGGGGGGGGGAATTTTTACAATGCGCTATCCAGACCTAATATATAATCGTAGTTTATACGGATACATTCCGAGGGCAGCTCGGCCCCACCACCGATATTAGGCCAGTTATCGCATTCTCTCTTCAGACTTTTTATCTGAGACATAATCTGGTCATACTTGGCCTTGTCATTTTTCTTTAGCACCGCCAACTGGGAATACAGCAGTTCGCTATCCTTAAGGGCTTTTTGTCCCTGAACGCTGCCGCCAATCAGTTTATTTCCAAACAATTCCATGGCCCCAACACCCAGCGCCGCGCCACCAACCGCACCGCCAACGGTACCCCATGTACGCGCAGACTTCTTCGCATCTAAGATACGCTTTTCCAGTGCGTTTTCATCCGCCCATGAGCCACATGTAATTGTCTGACCCATTTCAAAGTATTTTGCCGGAATATCTGCAACACTTACCTTGGCATCATCGGACTTCATCTCAACACGTACAAAGCATGTGTTGTTTTCCGGTTCCTCAACATCTTCGACCATAGAGGCATAGTTGTTAACATTACTATAACGTGATGCCCAAACAAATGTATTGCCCACACCAATATTATTATTGATACATGCAGCCTTTTCTTTTTCGCGCATGTCCTTTTTTTCTTCCTCCGACGGCAGTGTTGCCTCCGGCTTATCTACTTTTATGCTGGGTTTATTAACACTGGCATCTGTGCCGACGGTCATAGAGGCCATTGATGCCATCGCATTTATCTGGTTTACCGACGCCGTTGCGCGCGGCCCGCCCACCATTTGATTCGCAGTCGCACGACGCCCCTGGCCCGCGGGCGTCAAAGCCATTGCCGGCGATACAGCGGCGCATAAAATAATAAAAGGCATGAACTTTTTCATAACTCTCTTCCCTACTTATCTTACAAGGTACTATATCATAAAAT
>WSMU01000032.1 GCA_013316395.1 Alphaproteobacteria bacterium
TAATAATTATGAGACGATAATAATCCTAAGTATTCAAGCATTCAGGAGAGAGAAAAATGCCCAGAACAAAAAAGTACGAGCAACAGGCGGCAGATGTGCCGTCGGATGCATCAAAAAAGCGGCGCCGTTTGGCGTATATTATAGGTGCTGTGGCGGCGGTCTGTGTCGGGGCGGTTGTGTTAAAGCATGTTTTGACATCGGGGCCATTTATGTATGCCGGTACGTTGGAAACAACCAAGGTAACATTGGCGTCGCGTGTTGCATCCGATATTTCTGATGTTTTTGTCACAGAAGGGGACTATGTCATTCGGGGGCAGCGCCTGATGGAGCTTAGCTGTGATACTTACAAAATCTTGGCGACGCAAATAGATAATGACTATGGCCGTGCCCAGGCGCTGTCAGAGCGCGGGCACATGTCCCAGGCAGAATTTGATGTTCTTAGTCGTAATAAACGTGACAACGATCTGAAGCTGGGGTGGTGCATGATTACGGCACCCATTGATGGTGTTATTATTACCAAGTTTCGTGAGCCCGGCGAAGTTGTCGCGCCCGGCACGGTTTTAATATCGCTGGCGAATCCCTACGAGATATGGGCATATTTTTATGTGCCGTACACAATGCTGCATAAGCTGCATGTGGGCCAGCAGGTGGTGGGCATCCTGCCGGAGGCCGAAGGGAAACAGTTTCAAGGCAAGATTATAAAAATCAGCGAAGAGGCCGAGTTTACACCCAAAAATGTTCAGACGCGTGAAGAGCGTACGCGACTAGTTTATGGTGTAAAGGTTCAGTTTGAAAATTCAGATTTGACTTTAAAGGCCGGGATGACGATTGAAAGTGCGCTGGTAGATGAATAATGTTGAAATCAATATTTCAAACGTTTCGAAAAAGTTCAAAGACATATCTGCTTTGGATAATGTTTCTATGCGTTTTGAAACAGGAAAGCTATATGGCATAATCGGGCCGGCGGGGGCGGGCAAGACAACGTTGTTTAGATTGATGCTGCGTCTGATGCGTGCAGGGGCGGGAAATATAGAATATGTGGCCGATGGTCGTGCTATGCGCTTTGCTGATTTTGCAGAAAATATAGCCTATATGCCCCAGAGCCAGAGCCTGTATGCCGATTTATCCGTTAACGAACATTTGGAGTTCTTTAAAAAGCTCTATGGTATTGGTGATGCAGAATATGCAAAGAAAAAGCAGGAACTGGTTCATCTGGCGCGGCTGGATAAATTTTTAGACCGACCGGCCGGACATTTGTCGGGGGGGATGTATAAGAAGCTGGGGCTGATGTGTGCTTTATTGCGTTCGCCAAAGGTAATGCTGCTGGACGAGCCGACGAACGGCGTAGACCCGATAAGTCGGCGTGAATTCTGGAGTTTGCTGCATGCATCCCTTGCCCAGGGGATTTTGGTAATTATGACAACGGCCTATATGGACGAGGCGGAACGCTGCAGCGAAGTTGTGCTGATGGAGTCGGGGCGCGTACTGGGGGCGGGCGAGCCCAGGGATTTGCTAAATCGTTATAGATGTGCAAATTTTGACGAGTTTTTCTTAAAGCGAGGAGGCGAAAAATGAAGCCTTCTATTGTTGACGTCCGAAATTTGTCCGTGATATTTGGCGATTTTTATGCCGTGCGCGATGTGTCCTTTTGTGTGGCGCCGGGTGAAATATTTGGTTTCCTGGGGGCAAATGGTGCCGGCAAGACAACAACAATACGCGTTTTGTGCGGCCTGTTGCCAGGCAGTCGCGGCGATGTAATAATTGACGGAGAACGCTTTGTCGCCGGGCGTGAAAATATAATAAAGCAGAAAGTGGGCTATATGTCCCAGCGATTTACGCTATATGACGGATTGTCTGTTAAGGAAAATTTCGATTTTGCGGCGGCATTGCGGGGCCTGCGGCGGGAAGAGTATTTAAGCAGCCGTGAGCGTTTGCTGAAATTCATAGGCTTTAAAGAAAAGCTGAATACGGTTGTTAAAGATTTGCCCGGCGGAATCAAGCAGGAGGTGGCGCTGTGTGTGTCGTTACTGCATGACCCAAAAATTGTTTTTCTAGACGAGCCCACCGCAGGTGTCGCCCCGGTTTCCAGAAATCGTTTTTGGCGCCTGATAAAAGATTTAGCCGCCAGTGGCAAGACCGTTTTCGTTACCACGCATTATATGGATGAGGCGGAAAACTGTAACCGTATTGCGCTGATGCGTGCGGGGGAACTGATTGCAGTGGATTCGCCCGCGAATTTGAAGAAGAAGACATTTGGTGATTCTTTATATAACTTTACGCCGCGCGGGCACCGAATGAGTATGGATATTGATTCCAATATGGAAATATGCGAGCCATACGGACGCCACTGGCATGTAAAGTTCAAAGACGGGGTAAATGTTAGTGCGGCATTGCGCCAGTACAAGGGCGATTTTGACATCGAGAAGATTCAGCCGTCGCTGGAAGATGTATTTATAAGACTAGTAGAAGGGCAGAACCGATGAAGATATTTTCCATGCGCCGTATGGGGGCAATATTTTCAAAAGAGTTCAAGCATATATTTCGTGACCCGTTTACGTTGTTGATGGCGTTGATGTTGCCGCTGGCGATTGTTCTTATATTGGGTAATTCAATCGAGTTCAATGTAAAGTCTATCAATATGGCCTATCATGATGCGGACAGAACTGAAAGTTCGCGACGGTTGCTGGAAACGTTTGGCAGTTCGAATTACTTTCGACCCTTTGCCATAGATAATCCCGAAGAAGGATTTGCCAAAATTGTAGATGAGCGTGCGCGTGTTATGGTATCTGTGGCGCCGGATTTTGAAAAAGATGTTTTGGGCGGCGGTACCGGTCATGTTCAGATATTGTTAGACGGTGCAGATAATTCATCTGTTATGGCGGTTGTAAACTATCTGCACACTATAAATCAAAAGGCCTATCTCAAGATTTTGGATATTCCCCACAGTGCGGTTGCGCAAAACATGTCTTTTAAGACGCGCTATCTATTTAATCCGGAACTAAATTCACGCTGGTTTTCTGTGCCTGGATTATCGGCGGTTATTATTGCCCTGGTTGCAATAATGCTAACCACGCTTACTATATGTCGTGAATGGGAGCGCGGCTCAATGGAAATGCTGCTATCAACGCCGGCAACATCGCTGGAGATTATATTGGGCAAGGTGCTGCCCTATGCGATTTTGAGCTTTGTTGGATTTATATTGGTTTTTATTGTTGCGCGTGTGATATTTGGCGTTCCGTTTGCGGGACATTATGTAACGCTTGTCCTGGGGACTTTGCTGTTTATTTTGGGTTATTTGGCAATAGGGCTGTTTATATCCATTTCCACCCACAAGCAGGAGGTTGCAATTCAGTTCGCATGCATAATAGGCCTGCTGCCGACTGTTGTGTTGTCCGGGTTTGTTTTCCCGGTGGAATATATGAACCGTGGCTATCAGATGTTTTCATCATTGTTTCCCGCGCGCTTTTATATGGATATAACCCGGGACCAGTTTCTAAAGGGAAGCTCAATTATAGATTTATGGGTGCTGTTTGCGCTGTTGGGACTACAGGCTTTTGTGTTAATGGTGGCTTGTCTGGGACGCTTTAAAAGGACCTTGGAATGAATAAGTTGTGGGGCTTTTTTAAGAAAGAGATAATAGGGCTGCTGCGTGACCCGGTACTGCTGGTGGCGGTTATGGTAATGCCCGCGGTACAGTTAGTCGTGCTTAGCGGGGCCATAACGCTGGAGGCTAAGAATTTACGTCTGGCGGTTGATACCGGTGCACATGATGTGATGATGGAAAAGATTTACAATCATGCTATTGGCTCCGGCTGGTTCGTGCGTGCACCCAATACGGACAAGGATGTGGTTGCTGCCGTCCAAAGCGGCAAGGCCGATGTTGCAATTGTTGCACCCGACGGTGGATTGACTCGGGCGGTTATGCGTGGCGGCGGTGAAATTCAGATTCTGATAGATTCCATGAATATTTTGAAAGCCCAAAGCATAGAGGCTTATTTGCAAGGGGTTGTTGTACGCGCCGCAAATGAAATGGGCTATGCGCTGCCGGCAACGCCCATTGCGTTTGATATGCGCATTCTATTTAACCCCCAGTTGGATACCAAGTGGTTTATGGTGCCATCCCTGATTGCGATTTTGGTGTTTATTGCATTGTTGGTGCTGATAACAATTTCAATCGCCAAAGAAAAGGAAACCGGAACCATTGAAACACTGATTTCATGCCCTGTGTCTAAGTATGACATAATACTTGGCAAAGTGGTCCCGTATATTCTGGTGTCGTTTTTAATAATGCTATCGATTTTGATAATAGGGCTGATTGTGTTTGGGTTGCCGTTTGTTGGCTCGGGGTTGATGTTTGTCCTGGGCTTCTTGGTGTTTTGCATCCCGGGCACTGCAATCGCTGTACTGCTGGCTAACTTTACCAAAAATCAGCAGCAGGCTCTGCTGGGGATTGTGATAGTTGCGTTTTTGGCGCTGATGCTGTCGGGGGCGTTGATTCCTACGGAAAACATGCCTGCGGTGTTGCAGTATATAAGCTATATTAACCCGCTAAGCCATTATTCATACATGGTGCGCAGTATTATTTTAAAGGGACCCGATTGGTCTTATTTTGCGCAGCATTCATTGGTGATGATTTTAGTCGGGATTGTTATATGGGTTGTTGCCATTAAGAAGTTTAAAACCACGCTATAGGTAAAGGAAAGAGCATGAAAAACATATTGTATTTTAATTTGGCGGTTGTGCTGGCAGCATCTGTGCCGGCACGGGCCGATGTATATTCCGCCCTGCAGGGGGTATATGACAGCAACCCGGTAATATCAGAGGCACGCGCCGCTGTTGGCGTCGCATCCAGTGAACTGGACGCGGCACGAACGGAAACAAAGCCATATTTGGGGCTGTCCGCTAGCGCGTCGTTGGCACGGACCAAGTTTATGGAACATACATACGACACCGTTCCGACAGAGATAGGGGCAACATTTCAGCAGAATGTGTTCCAGGGCTTTTCCACAATGGCAAAAATAAAAGGCGCCAAGGGTATTGTCGCCGCCCGCCAGGCATCACTGTATGCAACGCAGCAGGAGGTGTTTCTGGATGCTATCAATGCCTATATCAGTGTCTTAAATGCGGAAGAGGTGTGGAATTTAAAAAAGAACAATCAGCGCGTTTTACAGGAATACTATGATTTGTGCCGTCAAAAGCAGGAGGTTGGCGTACTAACCGCGACAGATGTCGCCCAGGCGGCGGCCCGTCTGGAGGGGGCGAAATATCAAACCATAGATGCGCGTGCGGAATATGACAATGCGCTGGAAACCTTTCGGCGAATATATGGGCGCGACGAAGAAAAATATACAGAGATTAGTCTGAAAAAAATTCAGCATTTATTCCCGGCATCCGTCGAGGCCGCCGAAGAATATGCCATGCGTAATCATCCGGTTATTATGGCGCTGAATGCGCAAGAAGCGGCAGCCCGTGAAAATATTACTGTTGCGCGCAAATCACGCATGCCGTCAGTGGATATAAAGGCATCTGCGGTACAGATAAACGATATTCCAATTGCCGACAAACTGCGCGATGGACGCGTTGGTATATATCTTAGCATGCCACTATACGATAAGGGTAACGCATCGGCAAATGTGGAAAAAGTACGTCATACTGTCGCCGGAATTCAAGACCAGGCAATTGATGCGCGCCGCACGATTGTAGAGCGTCTGCGCCAGGCGTGGAATATGTATGATGCGCAAACCTTTGCGATAAGCGCGGCCCAGGCGGCTGCCCGGGCAAACGAGCTGGCGCTGGAGGGAACGCGTGAAGAGCAGGCGCGTGGTCGTCGTACCGTATTGGATGTTTTAAACGCAGAGCAGGAGTTGCTGAATTCGCGTGTGTCACTAACGCGGGCCCGTCATGGCAAGGTGGCTGCATATTTTGCAGTTCTGGCGGCAACAGGCAAGCTTAGCCCGGAAAACCTGGGGCTAAAGATTGCGTCGGCAGAATAGGGCGGGAATAGAAGCCTGGCGGGAAATCGGGATTTTTATGATAAAATAACCGTAAAGAAAAACAAAGGAACTAAACAATGGCAGCACAAAAATCAAAAAAAAGTAATAGCAGAGCCGCGGATACACGCCGGATGGCCCGACGCAATCCAATGTATTCATATATTCAGGATTTATATAACCGCAGCGCGCCCCTGCTGATATGCGAGGCGGCACTGCTGGGTTTTGCGGCGATTCTTATCGTATTTCGTCCGATTGCAATGCTGTCAATGATGACGTTTATCATCGGCGTTGCATTGATACTGTTTGGGCTGTATCGTACGATTGCCGGCTTTATGGTATCGCGCGCGCCCGGTGGTGGCTGGATTGATGTTATTTTCGGCCTGGTAAACATAATTCTGGGTGTTTTATTCTGTGCATATCCGGTGGATTCATTTATGGGTATTGTATATGTGTTTATCGCGCTGTTGTTGTTTAAGGCTATCAAGGCTCTGATATTTGCGATAAATATGGCGCGTGCACGTGTGGGGCATTATGCAATGGATTTAACTGTTGCGGTTGTATTGTTCCTGTTGGCGGTACTGCTGATGTTCTTTCCCATGGTTGGTGCGATTACGATGATATACACCCTGGCCATAATACTGTTGCTGTATGCCGCGTCAGATATATATATGTTTATCGAACTGGTTCATCTAAAGAACAAGATAAAGGAATAAAAAAAGCAGCCCCAACTGGGGGCGGCCTTTTTTATCCAAATGGTAGCGCTTTTTAATCTCCGCCCAGTTTTTGACGGCGGTGCCGCGCCAGCATTCGTTTCGCGGTCCATGCTTATGGTAGGCATTTGCACCCGATGCGGCGCAGACTGCAATCAGTGCGGCAATGTGGTATAACGACTGCCCCCCGACACTATGTCGGGGAAATAACGGCGCGAACGCACCGAAATACCGGATGGCGATGCATATCACACCAAACAAACTAAGGCTTTCTAAGGCCTCGAACAACATCCCTGCAGTTCAATTATCTGTGTATTGGAAAAGAGACAATTTGGCAATATGAAATTTTATATATGTTCATGGCTTGAATTTGACAAATTTTTATTATAAAATGCAAATCATGCGCCCTTAGCCCAGCTGGATAGAGCATCGGATTTCTAATCCGCAGGTCGCAGGTTCGAATCCTGCAGGGCGCGCCAGAAATAAAACCGGCCTTTTGGGCCGGTTTTTTAGGGGGTTAATTTGTATACTTGCAGTTGGAAGTATATACATAAGTTCCAATCGGCGTAGTAACATCTGAAT
>WSMU01000033.1 GCA_013316395.1 Alphaproteobacteria bacterium
ATAAAACTTTGCTGTTTGCAAGTTTTGATAAAAGTTATTATCACAAAAAGTACGGTATAAAAAATCCCCCGCAACTGCAGGGGATTTTTGTTTGCGTTATTTCGCTTCTTCGTCGGGAACAACGTGTACCGTCTTGCGGTCGCCATTGCCCTTTTTGAATGTTACGATACCGGCAATTTTTGCAAACAGCGTATGGTCTTTGCCCATGCCGACGTTTTTGCCCGGGTGCACGGCTGTGCCACGCTGACGAATAATGATGTTGCCCGGGATAACACGGCTGCCGCCGCCTTTTTTAACGCCTAAACGACGTCCCGCTGAATCGCGTCCGTTCGAAGATGCCGAACCTGCTTTCTTATGTGCCATAGTTTTAGCTCCTTTAATTTCTTATGCAGAAATTAACCTTTGATTTCTGTGATTTTCAAAACCGTGATATACTGACGATGACCCGCCGTACGACGATAGTTCTGACGACGCTTTTTCTTGAACACCAAGATTTTATCACCGCGTTTCTGTTCGACAACCTCGGCCACTACCTTTGCACCATCGATAAACGGCGCACCGATTTTATCACCGGCCATCAGCACCTGGTCGAATTCAACTTTGCCTTCGGCATTCAGCTTTTCAACCTTGATAATGTCGCCCGCTTTTACGCGATACTGTTTGCCACCGGTCTGAAAGATTGCAAAATCGCTCATATTCTTTCTCTTCTTTGTTATTTTTATTTATACGCATACGCGCACGCCCAATAGTTTATGCAAATATTATCCTATTTCCCGCCTAAGTCAAGCGTTTTGCATAAAATTTTATGCAAAACATGTGTTTTAGGCATAAAAAAATCCCCCAACCGGGGGATTCTTTATTATTATTGAGCCTTTTTCGGTATACATACCTTAGCCTCGGCATCAAAGTCATAGCCGGCGGCGGTACACTGCTCCTGGGTTGCATTCCAGGAAGTATTCTCGCTGGAAGATGTTTTCCAGTTACGTACCCCTTCGATACCATTGCGTTGCAAGCATGCCTCACGCAGGGCAACAGAGGAATTTTCTGCGGCGCCACTGGCATACGAACCGCTTAAGATTTCTGCAATCGTTATGATATTGCGGCATGTGTTGGTCGCAAATTCGGTTGTATTGTCGCATGCCTTAGTTGCAACGTCATCCTTGTTTATAACCGCCTGCAGTGTACTGTTCGGCGCGCTGCAAATCATCTGCTCATAGCAATGCGGCGCATTGGATACCTGGCTGCAGTATGTTTTGATGCGGCTGGTGCTCCAGGACTTGTTGGACGTTTCCTGGGTGGTGTAACAGTCATACAGCTCCGCTAAGCATTCGTTGAAGTTGCTGATTGCGCTGCGATAATCGGATGCGATTGTATTAACCTCTTCCTGGGCAAATTCCAGACGCTTTTTCTGTAGGGCCTGTTGTGCAGCAACCTTTTGATAGCCGATATTTTGGGCCGTGGTGCGCAGTTGTTCGCCATACGCGTCACAATCGGCATTTGCATCCAGTGCATATTTCTGCAAAATGCTGCGGCGGGCATCGGCAACCGGACCACGCAGATTCGAATACGGGTCGCCGGATGTGGACGTATAGCCAAAGCATGATGCACTGTTCGAAGATGTGTACCCGCTGTTGCCGGTTACAAAGTTCAGTTCATAATTACCGGTATTTGATACGGAAATCATGCTGTTATAGTTATATGGACACTGGGCGGCACCATTTGTGCACTTGCGCCCCGACGACGGCGGTGCGCCGCACGCCTCATATATACCGTTAAAGCAGGAATCCAATACGCGATTGCAAACATTGTTGTGCGCGTATTCGAATAATTCGTATCCCCATGTTTCCGCCAGCGAGTCTTTCAAATCACCCGACGATGCCAGCGCACCTTCTATCCCGGTCAGCCCCGAGACAACATTGGACAGATTAAACGCAGAGTTAAGCAGATTATCATTATCACTGGCAACGATTGTCAGTGTCTGTTCCTTTGCATTGGCCCATGACTGCAGAGATGCCAAAATATCACTGCCGTCGCCGTCTATGTTAGAGATATCAAAGCCAAAGTTATTACCGGTGCTAGAGCAGTAAGACGGCTTAGCGCACGAAGACAGCTTGTTGCCGTTTTCGCCATAAATGCTGTGGCTGTTGCACCATGCAATGGCTTCATCAGAGCTCTGGCCGTATTTGCCTGTTACCTCCTGCCAGGAGACACAGTTCATAACTTTTTCTGCATCGGTTAACTGGAAAGCCTGACTTACATCCTTACCCTTGGTTGCAATAAGCAGGGCCAATTCGCCTGAGACTTTTATCAATTCCTCGTTCGCGGATTCCAGTGCGGTTTCAGCCTCCGCAAATGCCTTTACACGACCGGCACATGCACAGCGACGCTGGGCCGCGTTACGAGCCGTACAAATTTCATCCATACATGTATAATATGATTCCATACAGTTATTATATGCATCGGCTGAAATCAGCCCGGTTGTCGGGTCAATGATATTTGAATAATTGCCGGTATAGAGCTTGTTCGTCAGATATGTATATGTTGTGGATGTGTTGGCCTTGCTGCCGCGAATTGCGTTACCCGACAGGGATACGCGTGCGTTCGGGTTTGTTGCCGTACGTGACACAACATTACGCGGCGCGGCGCCGGTTGTGCGCGAGCCGCCCGTGCGACCCGATGTTGTCGCACGCGATGTTACACCACGCGATGCGGTTGTGGATACCGCCCCACGCGATGTTGTCCCGGTTGCGGTTGTAGAAGATACTGCGCGGGTCGCAGTGGCCGGCCGGCCCGATACACTGCGCGCGGCGGCGGGCGCCGTTGTACCACGCGCAATGGTTGATGCGGCCGTGCCGCGTGATGATGTTGTTGTACGGCCGGATGCACGCGCGGTGGCGCCGGCACGTGGTGACTGCGCCGAAGTGGCCATCACAGCCGGTGCGATTGGGTCAGCAAATACGGCGCGCATCGACACCAATGTCGAGCAAACAAAAAACGCCTCGGCCAGCAAAAATACTGTTCCAACAGCATTTTTGAAAAAATCCCCGAAGTTACGACTTTTCATTAAATAACTCCCTGTATCCGGAAAAGCCCGGAAACCTACCGTTTTCAGGACGTCGGAAAAGATATTTCCCGCGTCTGTTTGGGTTAATTATAACATTTTCTGGGCGGCCTGTAAATAAGAAAACCCTTATTAGTTGCGGGGTTTATTATTAGAATAAATAAGAAAAATGTCCGTTTATGCTAACTTTATTTGATACTGATTGTCAGTTGTTGTATAATCGCTGCATGAAATATTTTTTACCTTGTTTTATAGCCGCCATTATTCCGCTATGTGCATCGGCATCATATAATCCGATGTTTGGGGATAATCATAAAAATTCTGTTTCCGTCCACCTGGGCCAGGGAACCGGTCCGGGCAGTTTGTTTAAACTGGTAAATCCGGGCCAGTGGGATTTTATGCCCCAGACAATGATAATGGCCCAGTATAGCCAGCCGATGACCCTGTTCCGCCTGCCGGCGCGGCAAAACTTTAATGTCGTTCAGAACTTCGGCTATAATTCCAGCCGTGGGCTATCATTCCTGGGGGTGGGAATTTCGTGGGATGTTGTTCCATTTTCATGGTGCGGCTTTTATATCGGCGGTGGTCTGGGGCCATATATGCGTGATTCCCATGACAGATATGTATCCAGCCGCCTGGTATTCGGCGAAAAGCTGTTTATAGGTAAAAACATATCTGACAAATGGCGCGCTGAATTTTTTACATTACACTTTTCAAACGGTGACTTTACAGAAATCAACCGCGGATTTAACTTTACAGGCATGGCCGTTAACTATAGCTTTTGAATACCATGACAGATTTAACAGACCCGGATTTCATCAAACGCTTGAATAATCACTTAACTTCCGGCGGCGTTATCGCATTCCCAACCGATACGGTATGGGGGCTGGGGGTACTGCCGACACGCCGTGGGGCGGACGCACTGTTTGAAACAAAGCAACGACCACATGAAAAGCATCTGATTATAATGTCCGACAGCCTGGCGCATATTCGTCCTTTTATGAAAGACTATCCACAGGCGGCGTTTGATATGGCGGAAAAATACTGGCCCGGGGCACTGACCCTGGGGGTGCCGGTAACAGGCACGGATACCTTTGTATTCGGCGGCGTGCGGGTTCCCGCATATCGCCCCTTTCAAGACCTGTGCGCGATAATTGACGGGCACTGTCTGGCGACATCGTCTGCAAATATATCAGGCCAGGCGCCACTGTCATCAGCCGATGAAATAAGCGCTACGTTTCCAGATATAATCGTAATAGACAACGCATACGAAAAAATGGGCGGCCAGCCCAGTACGGTTGCAATACTAGATGGCGACAATATAAAAATCGCCCGCCAGGGGGCGGTTATACTTAATCAACACGCCGACTGAGAAAGTCACTGTCGCGAATTACAAAACGCCACGGCAACGCCGCATCCGCACCGGCATAATCAATTCCAATTCGCGGGCCGGCTGCAATATCCGGGGTATGGTCGCGCACCTCTAGCCATATTGATGAATCCCCCGCACACAGGTCCGTTTTGTTATCGCCGCGCGTTATACCCAATACCGTGGTAAGTTTCCCGGGGCCGTTACATTCCGGCATCTCTAGCGCGCGAATTAAAACAGCCGCCGCATATCCCTTTTGACCAACGACAATATTTAACATATTATGCAATCCATAGCATAAATATACATACGCATGTCCGCCGACCATAAACATCGCATCGTTTCTGGGCGTGCATCCGTTAAATGCGTGACAGCCACGCTCGTCCTGGGTGTATAATTCCAGCTCCGCAATACGTGCGCGTATTGCGGTGCCATCGGGCGTCACACGGCACAGGTATGCCCCGACTAAATCCATGGCAACATCCATAGGCGAGCGCATAAAAAATTCACGCAATAATCTCATACATGGATAATAGCACAAAATATCAGGATATCAATCTTGGGGAAAAAATGGGCCGCGGATGGTAAGCTGGTATGAAATGAAAAAGAAAAAATGCTTTCAATATACAGGCGCACTGGTTCTGGGGATGCATGATGCGTTGGTTGAACTATCGGGGATAATTGCCGGTCTGACATTTGCAATAGAAGACCGTCGTATAATCATCATGACAGGTGCCATAGCCGCCGTCGCCGCCAGCCTGTCTATGGCTGCCGCAAACTACCAGGCCCAACGCGCCGACAATAATCCATGCGCAGGCATGGCCGCGTTTTATACCGGCGTTATGTATGTGGCAACCAGTGCAATGCTAATTTTTCCTTTTACTATTATTCCAAACAGATTTTGGGCGCTGGCAACAATGGCCCTGTTTGCCGTTCTTATTATTTTCGGCTTTAACTGTGCAATGGGATATGCAACACGTCAACCTTTTATGAAGCGCTTTATTGAAATGCTGACTATATGCATGGGTGTGTCTATCGCATCTTTTGCAATCGGACTGGCCGCCAAATATTTTATGGGCGTAACCATATAAACAAAGGTATTCAAAAGACATGAAATACAAAACCAACTTTTCTACACTAATCGCGGCTCTTGGCGCCTGATTGGTGCAAACAGTGCCGTTGCCTGTACGGGCATTACACTGAAATCTAAAGACAACTCTGTTATTGTGGCACGCACCATTGATTGGTCCGGCTCCGAAATGGATAACATGTACACCGTTGTTCCGCGTAATCATACGCAACAGTCACTGTTGCCAAACAATGGAACAGATGGGATGCGATTTACATCAAAGTATGGCTATGTAGGGCTGGCGGTCGAAGAACCACAATTTGTTGTTGACGGAACAAACGAGACAGGCCTTTCATATACTAAATAATTTTGATGTTCCTTTAGGTGTACAATTTGCCGTTGGCAAGGAACCAAACAACATGCCTTCTGCAACGCAATGGACAATCGCAACAGATTTAAAAAACCGCATGATTTATTACCATACCATGTACAACAGAACTATTCGCAGTATTAACATGGCGGGAATAAACTTTGAAACCGTACCATATCAATGGCATCCTTTGGATACTACAAAACAGCAAACTATAATTCCTGCGCAAATTGATAATACTGCATCTGGCGGAATGCAAACGCGCAGTGTGGATGAAATCGCCGCAAAAGTATTCCGCAAGGAAAGCTTTGAATAAAAAAAGCCGCGCAAATAGCGCGGCTTTTTTACATGTCGCATTCGCTGCATACACGCCGCGTGCGCTTGTATGTGCCCGCGGGTACGTATTGAACAACCGGCTCGTAACGCTGAACCGTTTCCTCTACATAATGACGACGGGCGACCACACGCTCTAGCGGCGCGCTGCAATCAGCGCATCGGGCAGCGCGGGGTACGACAACATCGCGAGAAGCAGAGTTATCGGCAGAATACTCGGCTAAAGGCTCGCTATGCGCATCTTTTGCATCATAGAAACGTGACGCGCCATTATTGCATGTAACAACGGTTATAACCGCACGCTCTTCAAAAGACGCCTTGTCCAGCGCCGCACGCATTGCGGCCGGGTTACAATCACGAATCGTTGTTTCATAATAGTCTGATGCATTTGCAGCCGCACCCGTCAGGGCCGCAATAATCGCAAAGAGGGTTACTTTCTTCATCTTGTGTACCTTTGTTTACCGTTTCCCCTCCTATATGGAATTTAGTTTATAACAGATTGCACACATTGCAATAAAAAAATCGCCCCAAGCGGGGCGACTGTTGGAACTGGCTATTTCCAGCTACCTTGTTTTTGTCTTTTTTATTGCTGTCCTTAGGCGCTCAAGCCTATCTTGGGCAGATATCATGGTCTGTGACTGTTCTGTTCCATTTTTCGCCTTTAGCATATTTTTGAGGCGCTTGAAATTATCCAACGCCTCCTGCATAGAGTTGGTCTTTAGAAGTGTCTTTTCAGTATATTGACCGTTTTTATCTCTCTCGCGGTATATTATAAGAAACAATGGCAGAACCCGAGGCATCATACCATATACAATAACCGGGGAAGTACACGAGATATTTTTGCCTGGATCTATAATATCCCAGTCTCGCCACAGCTTAAGGTTTATTGTATTATCTGAATAGTTATCTAAGACATA
>WSMU01000034.1 GCA_013316395.1 Alphaproteobacteria bacterium
GAAGTTTTTTAAGAAATAAATTCGCTTGCCTGAAAATTGTAATTGCACTATGATTGCACCAGCCGCAGCGAGTTGCCGCGGTCAGGCGTCGGAACCTGTATAAGAAGTGTCCGTGGTGGACAAAAAACATCTCCAACCCTAGGTTGGAGGGCGGTGAATATATCGAATAAACCCGCTATTGCTTCTTATATAGTTTCGAACCTCCAACCACCTAGTGTATCTAGTGGTTTACTTTTATCGTTATGTTAGGGAAAAGTATGAGAGGCGTAATTTTATTATTGGCACTTACCGTGATACATGGCACCAGCCATGCCGCAACAGTAGTGCGTTTTGGCGCGCGTCTGTGTGAAGCCAACCAACAGTTAAGTAACGGCGAATGCATTGACAGGGCGCAAAATGAATGCCCAAGCGGCTATTATAAAACAGTTATCGCATCGGCAACGTATTCGTCAATGACACTGACAAATCAGTGCATGAATGCGTACGACAAGCGGATACTGCCGGATGGATTGCATGCGATTTACAGTGGTGTTTTGGTAAAATATGGTGCCACATTATGTGGGGCGGATGAACAATTCGCCGGCGGCGCATGCCAACCGAAACTACCCGGTCGCTGTCCAGAAGGCTCATACAAAACTGTAATCGGTCAAGCGACGTTTTCATCACCATCGGCCGAATTGCAAGAATGTATGAATTCTTATAATTCATACGATTTGCCGGAATTTTTAACACCGATTTATAACGGTGTTTTGGTCGCATATGGCCCCAAACTGTGCGGTGCAGGTCAATATTTATCAGACGGCACCTGCATGGCGTTGGAACGCGGCGAATGCCCCGAAAACTTTCACGATATAACAGTAGATGAAGCCACCCTGGCCACACCGGAAAATGCGGCCTGTGCTACGGGTTATACATCTTATTGGCTGAACGCGAACTGCAGCGCGGGCAAAGAGCAAAACAATATGTGTGCAATTCTGTGCACAGATGGGCTTAGCTATACCGGTCTGGGGACATGTGCAGCGATATGTCCGCACGGCATGACCGAACTGCGTGCAAGCGACGGCCAGGCATGGCCACTGTATGCGGAAAAGCTGACTACGCCGGCGTTGAATATAAAGATGCCGGACGGTGTTTGTTATATCAACTTTTTACCAGGGGCGGCACGCGATGTGATGAACATCAAATCTGCCACGGGAACATATCATATAACGGATTAAATGGGAAATGGGGGAACTTATGAAAAAAGCAATATCACTATCCGTATTATTAACCTTGTTTTGTGCCGGCGCATATGCAGCAACAACATGTATTCACAGTCGCACAGCAGTCTTTACAATAAAGAAAAGCGAAAACGCCGTTTCTTCGTCATATAACAATGCAGAAAAGACGTTTTCTTTGCGTTTCGGATATGATTTGGTGCCGAACAACTCGTCCCAGCGGACATTGACAGGCATGTCAACATGTAACGAGATAACAACCAACACAGCAGACAGCGCGGCCAAGTCGGGCGATGCGAACGTATATCTGCGCGCCAGCAGCGCGGATGTTGGCACGCAATGCTGGTGCAGCTTAACCAGTCCTGTGACATCATGGTGGGTTTATTACGGCGCATTTGACGATGAAGATGCATGCGATGCAGGCTGTACCAGTGCATGTGCGGCCGCAATAAAAGACAACACCAGCAACTTTCGCACGAATGGTGTATATCTGGCAATTTGGTAATAAAAATGGGGGTATGGGATATGAAAAAGTTAATAATTAGTAGTTTAATTGCGATGTTTTGCGCATCGGCCGGCGCAACCACAATGTGTGCGACAGATGATACATTGGCAATTGTTCTGGACCCCGTAATTAGCGGAACTGCCAACTCGTTTAATACGGATTTGTTTGAATGGTCTGCAACATTCTCGTACGGCACGGTATGGGGAATCGCCACCTGTGTTGACACCAGCGGGGCACTAAATACCGCGGTTGAAGAATTGCGTGATTCAAACGGTGAAATTGCCACAGGTGGTGAAAGAACAGGTAGATGTTGTTGGTGTCAATTGTCACATCCCGCAAAGTCGCGTTGGGTGTTCCTGTACGCCAGCTCCTCGGTTGCCGGGTGCAGGTCGTACTGCGCGAGCAACTGCGGTAACAACGTCCGGTCCAACTCTGCGTTCCGCGCGGGCCTGTTCGGGTCGCTCGGCAATTGATAAAACGGCATGCGGTGATGCCTATGCGATAAGCATAGGCCGCAGATGGGTGGGGGTACAGGGGGCGGCGGCCCCGCCCCCGTGGTAAACAGCGCCGCAGGCCGAAATTTTTTGAAAATTCCCGGGCAAATCCGGGAATGGGGTGTGTTGCCGCTACGATGACAGTTCATGTCCGTCTTGGCGGATTTCGCGTTGGGTGTTCCAGAACGCCAACTCCTCGGTTGCCGATTGCAGGTCGAACTGCGCGAACAACTGCGGTAACAACGTCCGGAACAACTCTGCGTTCCGCGCGGGCCTGTTCGGGTCGCTCGGCTCCTTGAGGAATGGTAACTTTATAACACAAGGGAATAAAGTTTGGCTAACCTGCAGGACAAAGTGCGAAATGACACTTTTCAGACAATAACGTCTGTTTATATGCCTTCCTTATCAAAGGCGGGGCGCACATCCCGGCAGAATGCGGCAACGCATTCTCCGAACAAACAACGCAGGAAACATTCGGGCTAGTAGCTGTTACTTTACCCGGCGAACGTCCGAATGTTTGATTGTCTTTAACAAAAGGAAAAAAATATGACAATCGACGATATAAAAAAACTTGATAAAACACAGTGCCCCAAATTTTCCGTATTTGCACGCGACAAACTGCCCATGCCGGGGGATAAAAAATTTATGAATGACCTGCTGAATCGCGAAATTACCGTTACAGATTTTAGAATATCAAGCAGTAAAAAAAGAAATGGGACAGACTGTCTGCAGCTACAATTCATTCTTGATGATAACGTATGCGTCGTTTTTACAGGCAGCAGTGTTCTAATCGACCAGATTCAGTCTTCGAAAGAAAACATCCCGTTCAGTGCAACAATTGTCAAAATCGATAAATACTATTCCTTTTCATGAAAACACATAAGCATTTGTGGGATGAATTTATATCAGCGGAAAATTTTGAAATTGCCGCAGACCATGCCCTGCGCGGGAAAAAATCCAAAATATCGGCTAAAAATTTTATGCGACGGCGGCCACGAAAGCTGGCACGGCTACGCGAGTCGTTACAAAACGGGACATATACAACCGGACGGTATCGAATATTTACGGTATACGAGCCTAAAAAACGAAATGTTTTTATGCTGCCCCTGTATCCGGACCATATCGTACACCATGCACTGATGAATATTCTGGCACCGATATGGCAAAAACTGTTTATAAAAGATTCATACGCATGTATTCCGGGACGCGGTCTGCATACGGCATCACACAGATGTATGCAAATGCTGCGACGCAACAAATATGTGCTGCAGTGCGATATTCGAAATATTCTATCCCAGTATCAATCATGAGATTATGATGAAAATACTGCGCCGCAAAATTACCGACAAGCGACTGCTTAAAATACTGGAGAATATCGTACGCTCGGTCGATACGGAACGCGGCATGCCAATCGGAAATCTTACCAGCCAATGGATGGGAAATCTTTACCTGAATGATTTGGATATGTTCGTAAAGCACAACATGCGCGTTCGGGATTATATACGATATTGCGATGATTTCTGTCTGTTTGCAGACGACCGCGAAACACTGCGCGGATGGCGCAATATTTTGCGTGAATATCTGGGGACAGAGCTGGACCTGGTATTTTCAAAGGCTTTTATTAAACCAACCGATGCAGGAATAAACTTTATCGGATATCGACATTTCAAAGAATATGTCGTTTTAACCAAGGCCGGGGCCCAAAAGATGAAAAGAAAAATGCGCACACTTATAAAGCATGCCGACATATCCCCGCATACGCGCAGCCAGCTGGCCGCGTTCAGCGGATGGATGCAATGGGCACGCTGTGACAATCTGCGGCGGAAATTTCGTGCCGATGCACGCCAGACCAAAGACAGTGCCTTTATTCGCTTTTTCAATAAATACTTAACCTAAAAAAATCCGGCGTTTGCCGGATTTTTTATTACTAAATGGACATGGCGATTATTTAATCAGCTTGCCCATTGCAACGGCAGTATCACCCATGCGGTTAGAGAAGCCCCATTCGTTATCATACCATGCGGTTACATGAACCAAACGGTCACCCAAAACCTTGGTCTGGGATGCATCAAAGATAGAGCTGTGCGCATCGCCTGTAAAATCGATAGAGACCAGCGGCTTATCATTATAACCAAATGTACGTGATGCGGCAGCCTTCATTGCGGCATTTACACCCTCAACCGTGGCATCTTTTTCCAGGTTTACAACCAACTCTACAACTGATACGTCCGGTGTCGGAACGCGGATTGCCATACCGTCCAGCTTGCCCGCCAGTTTCGGCAGTACCAGGCCAATCGCCTTGGCCGCGCCGGTGCTGGTTGGAATCATGGACAGTGCCGCCGCGCGTGCACGACGAAAATCCTTGTGGTTTTTATCCAACAACTGCTGGTCACCGGTATATGCGTGAACAGTTGTCATCCAGCCGGATACAATACCGAAGTTATCGTCCAAAACCTTTGCCACCGGGGCCAGGCAGTTTGTAGTGCATGATGCGTTTGATACAATTAAATCTGTCGATTTCAGTGTATCCTGATTTACGCCATAAACTATTGTCGCATCCGCACCAGCCGACGGGGCCGATACCAGAACACGTTTTGCACCCGCTTCTAGGTGAACCTTTGCCTTGTCTGCGGCGGTAAAGATACCGGTGCATTCCATAACAACATCGATATTCATTTCGCCCCAAGGCAGCTTTGTCGGGTCTTTTTCTGCAATGCATTTAATCTTCTGATTGCCAACGATGATTGTATCACCTTCCAGCTTTACATCCATAGGCAGCTTGCCATGAACAGAATCATATTCCAACAGATATGCGTTCTGTTCCGCCGGTGCCAAATCGTTTACCGCAACAAATTCAATATCGTCGCGTCCCGATTCCAGCGCCGCACGCAAAACCAAGCGACCAATGCGGCCGAAACCGTTAATTGCAACTCTTACTTTTGACATAATATTTCCTTTCGTTTTTTATTGGACGAACCTATTCTAGCACCATTATTTTAAATATTACAATTGAATTTTACATTTTTGATATTTATACTTTTTGTCAATGACTTATGACGCATACATTATAACAGGCCCCACGGCATCGGGGAAATCAGACTTTGCACACCGCCTGGCCGAGCGCATTGGGGGCGTAATAATAAACTGTGACAGTGTTCAGATATACCGCGGGATTGAAAATATCGCCGCCAGTCCGTTTGCCGGCCGCGATATAACCCCAGACATTGACGGCATATCATACCGGCTGTTTTCCATATTGGATTTAAGCGAACAAATATCCGTGGCAGACTATCTGGAAATGGCGCGCCGCGAATATCAAGACGCCACATCACACGGGCGCCCCGCAATATTCGTTGGTGGGACGGGATACTATATAAACGCCCTTGTCAATGGAATATCACCGATGCCCGATATTGATGCGAACATTCGCCAACAGGCACGGGATATGGTTTCCGCCGACATTGCGGACGCGCGCAAAATATTGGGGCCAGACTTTAAGCCAACAGACCCCCAGCGCACGGCCCGCGCACTGGAAGTATTTTTACAAACAGGCCGGCATATAACAGAATTTCAATCGATGCCACGCAGTGGGGCCATTATCCCCACGGCAAGAAAAGTCTTAATCAATCCAGATGCCAATATATTGCGCACACGCATCGCGCAGCGCATTCCAAAAATGCTGGCGGGCGGGGCCGAGTCCGAAGCCAGGCTTATAATCAATGCCGGCTGGGACCCGCGACGCGCAATTGGCGCCCAACAACTGTGCGAATTTGTTCGCGGTGAAATATCACGCGATGAATGCATAAACAGCTGGGTAACTAAAACAAATCAGTATGCCAAGCGTCAGCGCACCTGGTTTCGGACGCAATTTAACGCCGATGTAATTTTAAACGGCGCCGCAGATATCGACGCCGTGATTTAATATTTTCCTGCAACCCTATCTTTGCTTCGGGCTTTGGGCCGAAGCAAGGCGGCGCTGCGTCGCCTTGTATTTTGCATACGCCTCTCTGGATTCGGCAGTGTCATTTGCCTCAGAGTTATTTTTGCCACCCTTGTTGTATCTGACATTACGCTCTTGGCGGGCGGCACGTTGCACGGCCTGACGCGCCAGCTTTTTCTGAATATATATAAAATCCGTCCACAACGTGATAAACAACGCCTCTTTGGCCTTTTTACGCGTACGATTTGGAAATGCCGGATTTTTCATGGTATATGCAGATAAATAATCCACCACCAGTTTTACAAATGAATTTAGAAATTCCGGATTGTCCGCTAAATGACCAACATGACGGTCCATAAACCCAATGAACATCTTGGTTTCCATAATAAACTCGGCCTCTATTTCCTTGGAATATGGAATAAATGCACGCCATGTATTACGGTCGTTTTCATAACAGGCATACGAACCGCCATGCTTTTTTAATATCATATCCGCAATTTGCGGAACGTATATTTTACCAAATAATTGCTGAGCCATGCTGGGCTGTGTGCGACGGTCGCGGTAAGATGCCATTTTATATCCCTTTGGTTATACCATCAC
>WSMU01000035.1 GCA_013316395.1 Alphaproteobacteria bacterium
ATACGATCTATCAATATCAAGCAATCATACCTGCAAAGGAAGTAGAATAATCCATCCCATTTTCCATTAGTTAAGAGTCCCCAGAACAGGCAGAACAGATAATACAGAATCTGGGTGCGAATGGTTTAAGCGCCGTATTTGATACCCGCCGGCAGATGATACATATTGTCCAAGACGACATTGATCAAACCCGCCTGAGAAATGCAATATCGCACGACAATCCAAATGTAATAACAGAACCTATCGGCCATATACACGGCCATCCGGTGCATCTGGTTGCACTGCCCGCACGCAGCGGCCAGACATCCATTGCAGAGGTTGCATCACGCGCAGTTGCTGTAGTGCGCGTCAATGGCAAGAATTTGCCATTCTATGTATCGTCAGGCCAGTCCCGCAAAGAGGATAGATATGGAATTCCCGCGGGACAGTGGTATCCACTGGCGGGGATTGGGTCGGTATGGCTTAACAAGATGCCTAACATGCTGAAAAATCCGGCGGCAGAACTGGACCAAATCGTACAGATGCTTCAAGAGCGTTTCCCCGCGGCGCAAATGAAAGAAAAGGCACTAAGTTACGAGTTGCCTGGGATAAATCAAATAAAGATAGCGGCATTTAGCAACTTAAGCTTTCCCGAAGGTGTGGTCGATAATCTGCAGAACTGGGGCGATAGTTTTCGCATTCCTGAGAAAGACACATGGCTTTATAACAAAAACATTAACGTATATCTGAACGATATTATTTCAACATGGCGTATGGCGCCGGAATGTCACCTGGCTATTTATTATGGGCCGCTGGCGGTTGAGCGCGATAAAATCATCTGCGAACTGCAGCGACAGTTGCCGGTGCGCGTGACCGCACATGGCGATAGTGTTGAATTTTTTACAAACCCGCAATATCCAACCCCGACACATGTACAAAAAGTACTTCGTCATAAGGGAATATTTGTTAACGAAAATTTAACAGCGCCGCTGGATACGCTTTTATCCCCGGGAGAGGTGCACACAAAAACACCCCCCTTTACACGGAAAAAAATTGCAAGCGCCCCCAACAAAGGCAATGGGGACATCCCGCAAATCATGCAAAAATTTTTAGGCGAGAAAAATTATTAGAAAAAACCCGCCGTTTGGCGGGGATTTTTTAGCCGTTTATTATATCTAAAACAGCACGGGGCACATCGTCGATTTTTATGCGGCGCTGTTCCATAGTGTCACGCAGACGCAGTGTTACAGTGGCATCTTCCAACGTCTGATGGTCAACGGTAATACATACCGGTGTTCCAATTTCATCATGGCGACGATAGTTCTTGCCGATATTGCCGGAATTTTCCAACTCTATGCGACCAATGGCTAAGCGCCGCAAGTCGTTTTCAATATTTGTAGCAATATCCAATAATTCAGGCACATTACGCGCCAACGGTATAACCGCCGCCTTAACCGGGGCCAGTTTCGGACGCAGCTTCAGCACCAGGCGCGACTTGCCGTCGGGCAGTTCTTCTTCGGTATAGGCGTTATGCATTACCGCCAACATCGCACGATTTACCCCCATTGCAGTTTCGATTACATACGGGATAAAGTTTTCGCCAGTCTGGGGGTCGCTGTATGACAGTTTGACAGTACTGTCCTTGTTCTCCATAACGTTGGCGTTGATTTTAAACTCGTTTTGCGCCTTGGTATGGCTGCCTAAATCAAAATCCTGGCGGTTATGAATACCCTCTACCTCATCAAAGCCATCGGGGAATTCATATTCAATATCAACCGCCGCCTTGGCATAGTGCGCCAGCTTTTCATGCGGCGTAAAGCGCAAATGCGCGGCCGGTATGCCCAACACATCTATCCACCAGGCCATACGCGCGTCACGCCACATTTCAAAATACTGCTCATCTGTATCGGGGCGAACAAAGTACTGCATTTCCGCCTGCTCGAATTCACGCATGCGGAAAACAAAACCACGCGGTGATATTTCATTTCGAAACGCCTTACCGATTTGGGCGATACCAAACGGCAGCTTGTGCGGACGCGCATCCAATACATTTTTAAAATTAACATAAGTTGTTGTTGCCGTCTCTGGCCGCAGATAGGCGTTTATCGCACCATCGGCCATTGCACCGATTGACAACCCCATCATCAACTGATATGCACGAGGTTCTGTGATATCTGTACTGCCGCAATTGTCACATTTTGTGGGGTCGGCCATTTTATCCTGGCGCATGCGGGCACCGCACTTTTTACATTCAACCAACGGGTCTGAAAAGCCACCCTCGTGTCCGGAATACTTCCACATCAAACGATTGCTGATTTGCGCCGCATCCAGCCCCTCGACATCATTACGGGAATAGACCATGGCATTCCACCACGCATTTCGAATATTGCGCATTAACTCAACACCATAGGGACCGTAATCATACGCCCCACCAAGCCCGCCGTATATTTCCGAACCTGTGAATATAAAACCGCGCCGCTTGCATAATGCGACAATATCATTGATTGTTTTTGCTGGCATTTCTTACCCCTAAATATTTACATGCGTAATATTATACCCTTTAGAGTATTTTGCAATAACAAATACTATATGACTTGACAATGGTATAATCGGTCAATACAATCCCCGTCATGATAAGAAACAAGATTATTACACCTTTACAGCAAAAACGTATGTTTGACGCAGCGATTGACGATATCAATTTTCTGATATTTGTAGCAAAGTCCACAGGTATGCAAGACAAGGTCAAAAAGCTACAGGAAGTACAAAAAACACTAAAATCCTTATATAGAACATCCGTCACATTAAACGCTGCGCTTATTGCCGAGCTGCTTACACTCGTATCCATGACAATATATAACATTATTGACCACGAAGGGCATCTAAAGGCCGGTCTGGTGGTTTATCCTTCGATGTTTGTTGTGATGATTTATATCGCATATCTTATGGATATTGGCGAAAAGAAAGCAAAATGGCTCAGCCGACAGATGGATAAGCTCAAAGATAAAACACTATAAAAACCGCCCCAAATGGGGCGATTTTTTTGCCTAATCTAGTTATGGACGGTCTGCTTAGCGACTGCGACGGGAAGAGTTGTTTTTACCCTTTGCGCGACGCGGTGCCGGACGAGCATCTTCTTCGTAATCGTCTTCATCATCAATCGCATATTCTGCCGGGCGGCCCGTTATTGCGCCGATGATATTGCCAAATGTCTTTTTCAATTCCGGATTTTTATCAGAATACTTTTTTACACCCGCCGCCAGCGCAGCAACTATATACTTTTCGATATCCTTGCTGGATACGGATTCTTTTAGGGTTCTTTTAATGGACGAAGCAACATCTTCGACCGCTTCTTGGGCACGATAAAAGAACGAATGACGACGACGGACCGCATGTATGATATGCATTATCCACATAACAATCAGACTTACAATGGCCGGAATCGCAAACAGTGCAATAAAATACTTAAACACACTGTCTGCACAGAAAGTATTGCCAAACATTGCCGTGCATGTACGCGGACAGTGCAGCAACCATACCGCCAAAATTTCATACAAAACAAAAACAGTTGAATAGATTTTTAGTTTCAACATCATCTGAAAAGCTCCTTTTTTGTTGTTTACTTTATTGTGAATTATTTAAAAAATAAAATCACCAGGAACAAATACATTGCAGAACTTGAAAAGCGTATAATTTTATAATAAAATACTCACTATGATTTGTTGTGACAGAATTTACGGCGTACTAAACGTAGAAGAACCAGTTTTTGCAGAAATTATAGCAGCGCCAACGTTTCAGCGCCTACAGGGAATAAATATGGGTCCATGGGTACCATGTCGGCCTTTTTACTCTATTCCCGTATCGCGCTATCATCATTCAATCGGTGTGTTTATGTTGCTGCGGCTGCATGGGGCCCCTCTGGCGGAGCAGATTGCCGGCCTGATACACGATGTTTCACATACAGCGTTCTCGCACCTGTCGGACCGCCTGTTCGGCGGCGAAACGTCATCGAGAACACAGGAATATCAGGATGACATTCACGATAAATTTGTAAAAAATTCTGAACTGGCGGAAATAATTACCCGGGCGGGATTTTGCCTGGATGAAATATTAGACGACTCAAACTTCATATTAAAAGAGCGTGATTTGCCGGACCTGTGCGCAGACAGACTGGACTACTGTCTGCGGGCAATTCCCCACATGCATCATCACGGCAAGCTGCTGGACTGTGACGAAGTGGCACTAAGCCGGGCAATCGTTGCAACACCAGATGGCTTTGTACTGCGGGATGCGAAATCTGCAAAAATGTTCGCACGCGCATTTAATCAGACCGACGAAGAGATTTATTCTAGCTATGGCGCTACGTTTTATGAAGAAATGCTGGCCAGGATTTGTCGCAATGCCATAGAACAGGGAATTTTAACACGCGAAGAATTCCTGGAGCTAAACGATATGCAGGTTATACGCAAAATGCATTTGGCGGGGGTTGATTTTTCACCAATGTATGATTCACCGGAGGCATGGCGCATAACCAAGGATGACGAAGATGCTGTTATCTTGTCGCAAAAGATGCGCCGTGTTAACCCACCTTTTATTGATAGCGACGGGACCGTACGCCGGCTTAGCGAGATTGACGATGACTTTGCCAAATATTTTTCCGCATGTCCCAAATTTGCAGAATATAAGATAAAGAAAGCTTAGGTATTCGGCTAAGGTTTGCGCCTGTCTGCACGTATAAGGAATTTATTTAAGGCATCTTCCTTTTTCATTGATTTTTTAGTTAATTTTATACTTACAAGCCACCGGCAGAAATAGAACCAACCGCATTAGTTCAAATCCGCCCCGCAATGCCACCGCCGCCTCGCCGCAGAATACATCGTCGCCCAATTTCCAGATGTCGGCATTGTGCATTTATAAACTGACCATTTTGTTATCAGCGTATAAAAAAGATGTACACAATCCATAAATGCAACATCATTATCGCAAACCATAAAAAACACGCCAATATGGGTACAAGCAAAAATTTCCACTTATGATGTTTTACGGTTTCCATCGCAAACGGGATAAAGATTATCGCACACAATGTCATCGCGATACGATCTATCAATATCAAGCAATCATACCTGCAAAGGAAGTAGAATAATCCATCCCATTTTCCATTAGTTAAGAGGCCCACCAGATCATTCCAAAAGAATAAGAACAGAGCCAAACATACAACACTGCCAAGAAAATCAAAATACTTCTTCATCAATTGTATTTTACATTAACCAATATAATAGCGATTGAATTATCGGCCAGACAAAAATCCCTATAAATAATCCTGCTAATGGCATCCATAACAATCGTGTTTTATATACAGGGACTAGTTTATATGTAAGAAACACGAGTCCTGCCAATACACATATAATACTGACAACATCATAGTTAGCCATGCATAAAAATCGTGATTTTTCAGATAAATCACTACAAAAGTACCACCATACTTCATCGTATTTTGCAATACGTCCCATTGCCGATAAATCAATCAAAAACACAAACAATGCCCCCCACAGAATCACAGCATTGCAATACATGGTTTTTTGCCAATTTATTTTCATGTTACATTAGTCCCTAATATTTTACCTCCACAATTAAATCTTTACCGACAAATTCGAATAGCGCAACAAAATTTTTAATATTACTTGTCATATCAATACACCCGGCAGATTCAGGCGTCCAGCCGCCATGAATGCTGAAATTATCACGACCATATGTATTGGTTTCTTTTGCTGGTTCTAACCAGGCAGGAGATACGAACTGTTAATTTTCTCGGTTAAAATAAAACCGACAACCATCCACATATATATAAACCGTATCCGGCGCGGCTATATATAATTTTTGTACTACTTTGTTGCCTTTTGATATCAAAATGGCGGGAACATTTTCGTATTCATCCACAGGAACTTTGGTAATATCAATATTCCTTATCTGCTTTGGTGTATTATCTATAGAATACGTGTGATTAAAAAAGTTTTCTCCGATTGTCATATTGGCGCCCTCAAAATAAGTAGCTATATCTTGACAATCTGCAGTTATGCGGCTTGCATACTCAAAACCAGAATACCGCCACCCACCGCAAAATTCGCATGGCTGACCATGTACTGGCATGCACCCAATCAATAACAACAAAGCAAACATATGTTTTTTCATTACGCATAATATATATCACCGAAATGTCAAAGTAAATGCTTATTTAATATGCGCCATTGTTATACATATTCCACTCATCATTTCGTCTGTTAATCAATCCATTTGATACTGCGCCTTGGGTTCGATTCCATGCACGCCATGCAGATTCCAATGAAGGGTACTTGGAACTTGCAAAATCAGGATTGTTTATATATTGTACAACAGTGGAATTCGCAAACGCACCGCCGGCTCACCGCCGAATATATAGCCACACAATTCCCAGATATTGAAATTGTGCATTTATAAGTAGATTACTTTGTTTCATCTAAAATCCATTTATCTCTTTTGACATTAGATGTTATCTAATTATCGTTATACCCAAACATACGTGTCTTAAACACTTCTTTCCAATAACTTTCGCGCTCTAATGCTTTATCGCATCCAATGTCTGTCTTTGGAAATATCTCCAATATACTGTATTGAAAATTATCCTGAATATATTTAATACCTTTTTCTTTGA
>WSMU01000036.1 GCA_013316395.1 Alphaproteobacteria bacterium
ATCATGCAATAATCAATATACAATCACTAAAATAAATTGTGCAGAAACGCCCGGGCCAGTCCCCCGGGCGTTTTACAATTTTTTATAATTTCAGCTTTCATTTTTCTCGCGAACGCATTAACATATAAAAATAAGCTAAGGGTATTTATTATGTCAGATAAAATTGTTTTAACCGGTATCAAACCAACCGGCACGCTGCATCTGGGGAATTACGTAGGTGCGCTAAAGCCGTTGGTGGAAATGTCAAAGTCAAATACTACGTTTATGTTTATCGCTGATTTGCATGCGCTTAACTTTATGCGCGATGCCGCGGCGCTGCGCCGCCATACGTATGAAATAGCGGCAATTTTGGTGGCGCTGGGCCTGGATTTGAAAAACGCGGTTTTGTTTCGTCAATCTGATATAGTTCAGGTGCCGCAGCTTTCAAATATGCTGATGAATGTCACGCCAAAGGGATTGATGAATCGTGCGCATTCATATAAGGCCGCCATGGATAAAAACGCCGCGGCGGGCTTGGATACTGATGCGGGTGTGAATATGGGGCTTTATACATACCCCGTACTTATGGCGGCGGATATTTTGCTATATAACGCGGATATTGTACCAGTTGGTGCCGACCAAAAGCAGCATGTTGAATTCGCACGTGATATTGCCGGCTATTTTAATAATATTTACGGTGAAACATTTAAGATGCCCGAGCCTGTAATCGGTGCCGACACTGGAATTATTCCGGGGTTGGACGGCCGCAAGATGAGCAAATCATATGATAACATTATTCCGCTCTTTGCCCCCAGTGCCGAGCTAAAAAAGAAAATCATGCGAATTATCACAGACAGCAAGCTGCCCGAAGAGCCAAAAGACCCCGACACATCCACGATATTCCAGTTGTACAAGCATTTTGCAACCGCCCAAGAAGTTGCCGCATTCCGTGACAAGTTTGTTGCCGGCGGCATGGGGTATGGCACGGCAAAAACAATTCTGTTTGAAAAGATAGACAGTGCATTGGCTGCGCCGCGGGCCGAGTATGAGCGCCTGATGGCAAATACAGACCTGCTGGATAAAATATTGGTCGACGGTGCGGCACGTGCGCGCGCCGTTGCGGAGCAAACGTATGCGCGTGCACATCGCGCCATGCTGGGCTAAGTTATTTTTATAACAAAACAAAAAAAGGAGGAGAAGGAAGATGAACACAAACAAAAAAATAATACTAATTGCGGCTGTTGTTGTTTCGGCGGCACTATTGCTGCTTTGTGGTGGCCGGTCAGAGCAAAAGGTCCCGCGCACGATATCGGTCAGCGGTGAATGCCTGACAACTGCCCCAAAAGACAGAACGGCTATAACTCTGCGTGTTACAACGTTGGATAAATCGGCGGCTGCCTCCATGAAGCAGGCGTCGGCCAAAATGGCGGAAATAACGGCCTACTTGAAAAAGCAGGATGTTAAAATGCAGACAACACAGTTTGATTCTTATGAAAAGACGGAATGGGACCGCACCGCACAAAAGTCCATAGTATTGGGTATTGAAACAAATATCGCAGTCGAGGTTTCCGCCGACAGCATTGATACAATAGAAAAAATCCTGACCCAGTTTGCCGGCCAGCAGAATGTTTATTCTGAAAATCTGCGCATGTTCACCAGCTCTGAGGCAATGAAGCCGGTCTTGGAAAAATGCCTGGGTGTTGCGGTTGAAAATGCCCGTGGTCGCGCCAATGCTTTGGCGGCCGGCGACGGACGTCGTGCGGGTAAGCTGTTGGCGATTGAATACGGCGCATCCACTTCAAATGTTGCGCGTCCGACATCCAATTTCCTGCGCAGTGCCAAGATGGCAATGACCGAAGAGGCGGGGGCTTATGCCGGCGGTGGCATCGTTGCCCAGGATACACAGGTAACAGTTAATGTATCCGCGGTATTTGAAATAAAATAAAAAATGAATCAGGTCGTCACCGAATTTATCAACTATCTGGCGCAGACAAAAAACTATTCTGCGCATACGGTGGCGGCCTATGATGCAGATATCCAAGATTTTTTGCATTTTTATACAGATTACGCAGGCGCTGCGCCGCAATTGGATGATATGGCACGGGCGGACACACTATGCTTTCGTGCGTGGTTGGCATCGCGCGCACGTCGCCAGATGGCGCATAAATCGACAGCTCGTGCAATGTCGTCTATGCGAACTTTTTACAGATTCCTAAAGAAGCGTTATAATATCTCGAATGATGCCATCGGCTTAATATCGTCGCCCAAAATTCCGCGCAAGGTATCCAAAGCCATAGAGCCAGCCGATGTATCAAATATGCATGATGCTATCAAGGCCATAGACTCCGCAGAGCCGTGGCTGGCCGCCCGCGATTGGGCTTTGGTTGTACTGATATTCGGTTGCGGCCTGCGTATATCGGAGGCGCTGTCGCTACAGAATCGTGACGTTTCAGGGCGTCCGAATGTTCTGCGTATAACGGGTAAGGGTAACAAGCAGCGAATTGTCCCTATACTGGCCCCGGTATATGATGCGCTTGAAAAATATATAGCGCTGCGTCCGTTCGGCGCCGCCCCAGAAGATTTTTTGTTTCGCAGTGTTCGTGGTCTGCCAATGACGCCGCGTATGGCGCAAAAGGTGGTGGAAAACCTGCGCAATTATTTGCAACTGCCGGACTATGTAACGCCGCATGCATTGCGTCATACTTTTGCAACGGCATTATTGTCAGGGGGCGCGGACCTGCGCAGCCTGCAGGAACTGCTGGGCCATTCGTCTTTGTCCACAACCCAGCTATATACCCGTGTAAACATGGATGAGATTGCAAATATATACGCGCACGCACATCCGCGTTCAAACCCTCATTCCGATATAGAATAAAACACCGCCAATAGGCGGTGTTTTTAAAATTCCATTAGCTTTACCTGGCCCGGGTTGTTTTCAGATGGCTTCTTTTTAAATATATAATACATTGCCCCCACGAATACGGCGCCAACCGCAACAGAAATTACAACTATTTCGCCGGTATTCTTGTGCTTTTTTGATTTCGTAGGCGCATTTGCAGGGCAGTAAACAAGCTGGCCGTTTTCCCAGCACATATTAGGGCTGCTGGGCAGATTGTCGTATTGCGGCAGGTCGCCTTCCGGTCGGCTCGCGTTTGCATTTATGGGCAAAGCAAATGCCAGTGCAAATATTAGTGCGACAAATATCTTATTCATAAAACACCCCTTTCCCTGCATAGGTATAATAGCTGCATCGAATATATTATACAAGAAAAATAAATCCGCCAAAAACAGCGGTTTTATTTTTTATCCATTCTTAAGAATTCTTGCTTTGTTTTTATCCCATTCGCGACGTTTAATAGTCTCGCGCTTATCGATTTTATTTTTTCCGTATCCAACCCCCAGTAAAACTTTCAAGCGTCCGCGATTATTAAAGTATAGTTTCAGTGGGACAATAGTTGCACCTTTATCCTGCAGTTTCCCGGCCAGGCGGTTTATCTGGGCCCGATGCAGCAGTAACTGGCGTGGACGTCGTTCGTCAAAGTTGGTAATGCGTGCTGCCGTTGGCAGTTTTTGAATCTCAACCCCGGCCAGCATAAGGTTGTCGTCCCGTTTTTGAACAAATCCGTCAACTATATTAACCAGGCCATATCTAATAGATTTTATTTCCGCACCGGTCAATGCGATGCCAGCCTCTATCGTGTCTTCGATAGAGTATGCAAATCGCGCCTTGCGATTTTCTGAAACCTGACCTGATTTAATAATTTGCCGTGCCATGGTTGTTATTTTACCGTCTTGCCGTGTGAAAATCAAATGCTATGATAATGGTATTTTAGGATAAAGAGCCCGCACATTTTCCAGCAGGATTTTATCCAACTCGTCCAATGGTATTCCGTGCAGGTCGGCCAAAACACGTGCCGTATCGGTAACCATAAAAGGTTCGCACGGTTTTCCGCGATGCGGTACCGGTGCACAGTATGGGCCGTCTGTTTCAACTACAATTCTGTTAATTGGTATTTTCTTAAAAGTTTCGCGTATTTCGTCCGAGTTTTTAAAGGTTATAATTCCACTGGCTGAAAAGAAAAAGCCGCGGTCTAACATTTTTTTTGCCAAATCCCATGAACTGGTATAGCAGTGCATTACGCCACTTACATCGCCTTTCAAGATTTGTGCAGTGTCATCTTCTGCCTCACGCGTGTGAATCGCCACAGGCAATCCTGCGCCACGGGCAATATCAAGCTGCTGCAAAAACAAGTCAATCTGGGCCATTCGATTGTCCGCCCCATAATGATAGTCCAGACCAATTTCACCAACACCCACAACGCGCGGATGGTGCAACTGGGCATGGGTCAGGTGCCGTGCGGCATCTGCGCCGGCATATTCCGGATGGATGCCGATTGTTGCAAAAACGTTTTCATGTGTTGCTGCAATGCAAAGTGCCGCATCAATATCGGCTGGGTCCGCGGTCGGACAAATAATTGTGCCCACGCCTGCATCGTGTGCGCGCTGCAATACCGCGTGCAGGTTTTCGCCCGACATGGTCGGGTCCGTTAAATGACAGTGGGTATCTACAAGCATTTTTTGATGTCCGCAATAATTTTAAATACAGCTATTTCAGGTTCCAGGTTTACGCGTGCAATATCTGCGATTGCATGTGTTACGGCCGGATATATCGACGCCAAGCCAAATGCCGCCACCGCATCCAGTAATATTCCATGCAGCGCGGGATTGGGGGCAATTTTCTTTGCCATTGCCATTATATCGCCATATCCGGTGCGTGGATTTTTCAGTAGTTCTACCAAATCCTCATATATAACGTCGCCACCTGATGATTTAAGTGCTGCAATTTTACCAAAACTGCCGTTCGCCAGCTTCAGTGTCGCGGTACTGATATCGGCATCGGGAATAAACTTCGCGCACAGTTCGCGCAACTGTGAAATCGTAAGAGGGCGCAGTTTTTCAACCCGTGCGCGTGACCGCACCGTGGGTAACACATTGGCCAGTTGATGTGTTACCAGCAAGAAAAGTGTTTTTGCCGGTGGCTCTTCCAGCAGCTTTAATATTGCATTGGATGCGGCGGTGTTTAATTCATCCACAGAATCAATCAGAACGACGCGCCATTCGCCAGACATTGACGACATGCGCATGCGATCAATCATGGCGCGCACAGTATATACTGATATTACTTTTCCATCTGATTTGTTCTTTCCGTCTTTGTCTATATTTCGCGCCTGGTCGATTATAAAAAAGTCGCCGACATTTCCATAAACTATTTTGGCGATTTTATATGCCAGCGTCGCCTTGCCGATGCCTTTGGGCCCGGTCAGCATCCATACCGGATGAATAGGGTGCGTATCACGCGCGGCCCATGCATTCATAAATGATTCCAGCACGTCGCAATGTCCGACCAGGCTGTCGTTATCCATTGGGTCCGGAAAAGAGTAGGCTGGGGTCGCCTTCTTTGGTGCCATATTAGCGGCCTCCGAACATTACACGCAGATTTTTGATAATGCGTCCGATAAACTGAGTTTTGGAAACGCGTTCCATTGCAATCAAGGGTGCACGTGCGATAACGCGACCGTTTTGCTCGGCTATTATTTCACCGACAACGGCTCCTTTTTCAACCGGTGCTGGCAATGGGTCGCTATAGCGTGCCAATACGCGCAGTCCCGACATTGGCGCAGATTTGGGCAGAGTTATTGCAAAATTTTTCTCAACAGTTGCTATTACATGCGGTGCGCGGCCGTACCATACTGGAATTGCCGCTATCTTGTCGCCGGCATGATAGAACAGTTTGTTTGCGGTTGTTGCATATCCGTGATTCAGCAGCTTTTTCATTTCCCCAGCCAGGGCGTCATGCCCCTTGCCGTTAAAGCCGTTTATAATTCCAATCAGGCGCCGACCCCCGACATTACTGCTGGCTACCATGCCATAGCCACCCTCGGCAGTATGACCTGTCTTTAGGCCATCCGCCCCTGGCATTATGAACAGCAGCTTGTTATAGTTTACCGTATGGGTCCGACCCCATTCCCGGCACCAGTCTGTTTGATGTTCGTCGAATTCAAAGCGCTTGGTGGCAAACATCGGATAAATATCCGGATAGTCGGATATTATATGATAAGCCAGGGTCGCCAGCTCGCGGCTGGTCATCAAATTATTTGGGTCGGGCAGGCCGGATGCATTTCCAAAAGAAGACAGTGGCATGCCGATTGCGCGCGCCTTATCCTGCATCATTTTTGTAAAACTGGCCTCACTCCCCGCCAGTTTTTCCGCAACAACAACAGATGCATCGCCCCCGGATAAAACAATCAGGCCTAAAATAAGGTCGCGTACGGTAATGCTTTGCCCCTCTACCAGGCATATTTTGCTGGCCGGATACCATTTCGGGTCGTTATAGTCTGCGTTTTTCCCAACCGTTATCCTGTCATCCATTGTCAGGCGGCCGGCCTTTATCTCATCAAACAGCACCACCAGCGTCATCAGCTTTATCATAGAAGAAGGCGGCATCAAAACATCCGCATTTTTCGCCACGATTTCCGTCCCGGAATCATAGTCAATTAGAAATGCCGACTTTGCCTTGGTTGAAAATTCAGCCGAAGCCGCAGTTGTTACAAGAGATAAAAATAAGATAAATAA
>WSMU01000007.1 GCA_013316395.1 Alphaproteobacteria bacterium
TATAATGCCACAATTGCCTATGACCCCCAGTTGCTGGAAAAGTTAGCTTCTAATGGTACGGCCATATCCATAGATACTTCAAAAACATGGCTTGACTATCTGGGGACATGGGTTCCGATTTTGATGGGGCTGCTGTTTATATGGTGGATATTCCGTGGAATGCGTGGTGGTGCGGGTGGCATCGGTCGAAGTATTTTAGGCCAGAATCCGACAAAGATTGCCACCGGCAGCAAGACCACATTCAAAGATGTCGCCGGCATAGATTCGGAAAAGCAGGAGCTAATGGAAATTGTAGATTTCCTAAAGAACAAGGATAAGTTCAAGGCGGTTGGCGCACGTGTTCCGCGTGGCGTACTGCTGTCGGGCCAGCCCGGTACGGGAAAAACATTGCTGGCGCGTGCAATCGCAGGCGAGGCAAACGTACCGTTCTTTGCGGCATCGGGCAGTGATTTTTCCGGTATCATCGTCGGTTTGGGTGTTGCCAAAATCAAAGAAATTTTTGAAATGGCAAAACGTAATGCGCCTTGCATCTTGTTTATTGATGAAATCGATGCAATCGGTCAGCGCCGCAGCCAGCACTCCTTTAACGACCAGGACCGTGAACAGACCCTGAACCAGCTGCTGATAGAAATGGACGGCTTTTCAAACGATACTGGTATCATAGTAATTGGTGCAACGAACCGCGTTGATATGCTGGACCCGGCATTACTGCGTCCGGGCCGCTTTGATCGCCAGGTATATATTGATTTACCCGATATGGCGGGCCGTCGTGAAATATTAGACCTGTATTCCAAAAAGGTAAAAGTGGATGCCTCGGTCAGTCTTCAGGACGTGGCGCGTGGAACGACGGGCTTTTCCGGGGCGGATTTGGAAAATCTGCTGAACGAGGCCGCCCTGCATGCAGTCCGCCAGGGTCGCAAGGAAATATCCGCGGCCGACGTCGAAGAGGCGCGTGATAAAATCCTGATGGGCCCGCGCAAGATTCGCAAAATGCGCCCCGAGGATATCAAGCTGACCGCATATCACGAGGCAGGTCATGCATTCGTATCGCAAATGTATGCGGATGTGACCGACCCAATCCACAAGGCGACGATTATCCCGCGTGGTCGTGCCCTGGGTATGGTTCAGCATTTGCCCATTGACGACAAAGTTTCCATGACAATATCAGAAGTGCGCGCAAACTTGGCCGTGGCATTGGCCGGGCGTGCCGCCGAAGAGGTTTTCTTTGGCGCAGATAAAATAACAACGGGCGCTGAATCTGATATTGCCTCGGCTACTCGGCTGGCGCGTTATTCGATAACTACTGCGGGCCTGTCGCCGAAAATCGGCATGGTGGCAATAAACCAGGCGGCGGCATTTAACTCGCGTGCGCCGCTGGAAAACGCCTCCGAGAAAACAGCGGAAACAGTGGATGCAGAAATTCGCAACTGGCTGGACAAGGCATACGAAAGCGCGACAAAATTATTGCGTGCCAATCGCGAAACGGTTCGTCGCCTGGCCGAAGAATTGCTGGCGCGTGAAACCCTGACGGGCGATGAAATAAAGGCCATAATATCCGCCAAAAAGCCCAAGACCGCAAAAACAACCCGGGCGCGCAAGAATGAAAAGTCAAAGTAAGTTCGAAATTTTGCGCATGCCGCCGGAAAACACTAACTCTGTATTGGTGTCAAACGGCGGCGATGCGGCGATTTTCGACCCATGGGGGCGATGCGATGACTGGGCCCGGATATTAGAGGCCCGGAATCTGACCCTGCGTGAGATATATGCAACGCACGGGCACCCAGACCATATTTCCGCCGCGCCGGATTTATCGGCCCGCTATGACGTGCCATGGTATATGGGCGCCGCCGACCGGGATTTGGTTGGCTGGGGGAATGAATTGTTGGATTTCTTTGGGCTGCCCCATATATGTGCGCATTGTGCGCCGTCATCGGACCTGGCGTCTGGTGCGGCCATGGTATTGGGGAAAATCCCAATGCATATAATCGCCAGTCCCGGACACACCCCCGGTGGCATGTGCTTTTATTTCCCCGATGAAAAGATTTTGCTTACCGGTGACACTCTGTTCCGGGATGGCTTTGGGCGTTATGACTTTCCGGGGGGCGACCAAAAGACTTTGTTTGAATCGATTTCAAATATATATAATTTAAATCTGCCGGATGATGTGTATGTGGTTCACGGCCATGGCCCGGATTCTACAATGGAAAGTTTGCGCCGTGAAAATCCTTATTTCCGTCCGGCTAAGGCCTGATAAGCTTGTTATATAAATCAATAGTTTGGCGGACCATATCCCGCGCGGTATATTTTTGCAGATATCTGGAATATGCCGCCACACTTAACTTTGTTCGCAGGTGCCTGTTATCTATTACTTGCATCATCGCAGATGCATATTCTTCGGCATTTATATTCATCTGTGTATCATGTTTTATATAAAGTGCGCCGTGTGGTCCAAACATTTCAACCAGCCCTGGTGCATTTGTTGAAATAACTGGCAGATTGTATGCCATTGCCTCTATGCCGGCAAAACTGCAGGCTTCTGAAACGGACGCAAACAGTGCGCAGTCGGCATTTTGGTAATAGTGCTGCACTTTGTCATAGTCGATTAACCCTACACGCCGTATAGGCAGGTCTGCGATTTCATTAAATAAGTTTGTATCATCTTCTGTGCAAAATCCACCCAGCACAATTACTTCTATATTTCGGCGTGCCGCAACATGACGTATTGCGGGGATTATTTTTTCAAATCCCTTATGCTTTGCCCAACCATTGGCAAAAATAAACCGGAAGGTATTATCGGATTTGCCGGCAGATATTTTTGGTCGTTCAATTCCGTTGAATATTGTTGTGACGGGCCGCGTATTCCCAACCGCGTTCAGCCATTCGCGTGATGTATCACATACGGTTATGATATGATCCATATTAAACAGCGGATTTGAAATAGGGGCGCCGGGTATTATTTTAGGTACACAATGCAATACGCCAACCGTGTGGCAATAAAAATTGGCGCGTATGGCATAAGCCAGCCCCTCAAAACCCAGACAGTTTGATTTTACAATCAGGTTTTGCAACCCGTTGATACGTGCCCCTATCATTGATATTATTGCAGAGTAGAGTGTGTGCGTCGGAAATCCGATAGGGTGAATAATAGATAGCTCGTTATCTGTTATATTAAGTTTTATAGCCCTGCATTCCGATATTCGATAAAATATAATGCGGAATGTAAAAATATTTTCCGGCATATTATCACGCAAAACATTCAAATACCGTTCAATACCGGTTTGATAACGTGAATCTCGCGAATCTATTTCGATTATATTAACTATAGCTCGTTTGCGCATTCTACACACTCGTTTGCATCATCGCACGTTAGTTCAAAGGAGCCGACGATGTCTCTATGTTCTATCTTTGCAAAGCATTTATTATTTTTGAGCCCCCAGTGCAATGTTCCGCATCCGGCATCAGGGCTAGGAGAAGAGACATTGTCTGCGTAAAAGACATTATAAATACATTTGCCGTTCTGCATAGCAGCCCGTATTCCGGGGCAGCCTGCATAAGTACAGTAGCTACTATGGTTAAAGCCGGAAGAGTATTCAATTAGCGCACCAGATGAACCGCCTATCCATATTGGACCGGTAATAAAATTAGCGGCCATTTGCGATGCGGGGTCACCTTTATCTGGATGGGCATAAAATAGGGGGATGTCCGGAATATATACACCACTAAAATTAAACGGATTTTTGGTAAAATTAGACCTGCATGCTGGTGTGGTAAACATTCTGGATGGCAAATCTATCCTTTCATAATAGCAACCGGTCTCGCTAGAGGAGCCACTACCCGATTGCTCTATTGCGCCTGATATGCATCCATTTCGTTTAAAGAAATTGTAATCATGGGCATATATATAGTCTTTGCCCGATATGCTTTCCATAAAGCAACTGCCAATGAATCCCGTGTTTGAACTGCAGTTGGCGGATGTATATACTGTACCTGTGCCTGCAATATAAATATATCCACTTACTTCGTTACCGATTGTTTGGTAAGTGCCGGACATTGCAGCGGATTTAGCACGATAATACCATTGTATTTTAATGTTAGGTATTGGCTGTGAGTCATTTTTAAAGTCCCAAGCTTCTGAGGCATTGGCGGGGCGTCCAAAGCCAATGATAGTGCTAATCGCAACAGTTAAGGCACCTATTAATCTAATATATAGACGATTAAATCTGCGGTCGCCGCCATTTGTCATATTTATTCCAAATATATACATCCCTTCCTCTTTTTTACAAAAAACCACCGTTTAAATTCGGCATTTTTAGTATTGACACAAAGGCGGAATATGACTTAAACTAACTGATATTTAAGGCTGTCAGGAAAACGGTCCTTTTTATTAGACATAACGTTTTGTCGGCTAACATATTGTTTTAATTAAAAAAAACGGCGTTTTGTGCGCCGTTTTTTTTTGTTGGTTATATTTTCTACATTTGTATGAACAGATTTGGCTTGTCCTTCAGTTGCTCTATGGCTTTGTCAACAACCTTGCGGTATTCCAGGAACTTTTTCTTATCCTCCGCGCCCAGGTTGCTAATCGCCGGCAGCTTTACCGTCATAGGATTTACATGCTTGCCATTTTTTATAATTTCATAATGCAAATGCGGCCCGGTTGACATTCCGGTTGAGCCCGCATATCCGATAATCTGGCCCTGGCGTACAGTGGTGCCAACAGTTACGCCCTTTGCAAAGCGGGACATGTGCGCATACAGTGTTTCATAAGAGCCATTATGACGGATTTTTACAAAGTTACCATGTCCCCGGTTATAGCTGCGGGCGACAACACGCCCCGCGCCGGCCGCCGGAATAGGTGTTCCTGTGGGCGCGCGAAAGTCCACACCCTTGTGTGCACGGGTATACCCCAGTACCGGGTGCTTTCTGCGTCCTGAGAAGCTGCTGGTGATTTTTGCATTGTTAATCGGCGTGCGCTTCAAAGATTTAATTGCACCATTACCTTCGGCATCATAATAGCCGGTTGTGCCGTCCGCCTTGCGAAAGCGGTACATGTTTACATCCCCGCGCAGTGCCTGGAAACTAATGGCAATAACGCGACCATTATCGATTTTTTTGCCCTCTGAAAAGTTTTCTTCATACATCACGGAAAACTTTTGGCCGGCACGGATATCGCGCTCAAAGTCCATTTCAAACGCCAACAGGTCATATACATCGGCCAGTATTCCGGCAGGAATCCCCGCGCGCATCCCGGCCAGGTAAAAGCTGTCGCCGTCCAGAATTTCGCCCGCGCGATAAACCGCACGCACATCACGCTCGATATCAACAGTATTGCACTTCCATGCACCATTTTCATCACAGGTTAGTTCAACCTGACGCCAGGGGGATGGAATAACAACAATCTTGGATACGGGCGAATCGTCTTTTTCGCGCTGAAACTCTATCTTATCCTTGTCGGCGCGCAGTGTTGAAATCCCCGCATCAGATTTCAGAATGTTTGCAATCGCCGTAATTTCATTATGGCCCAATCCCTGTTCCGCCAGCAGCTTTGATAAAGTATCGCCGGACGTTACCACAACAACCGAACGACATTCGGTGGCCGGTGCACTTGGGCCGATTATCGCGCTGCGGTGATTGGTTGCAACCACATAGGTCGCCAGTAAAGTCATCAACACGGCCATGCTTATTACCAGCCGAGTCAGGTTTTTTGTTGTCATAATATCTTTTGCTTTTTTCATAAGCCCGATTATAATCGTTTCATGAAAATAAATCAAGCTTTCACAATCCTACAGCGGGCCGGCGGTATTCGTGCGGCACGAATTATAACTCAAAACAATGATAAATTATCACGCCTGCGCGTATTTTTTATCTGCCGTGCTTTGCGCCGCGGTGTTCCTGTTGCAAAAATTATTCATCAAAAGTGGTTTTACGGCCTGTCGTTTTATACGAACCGTCATACCCTGGACCCGCGGCCTGATACGGAAACGCTGGTCGCGGCCGTGATATCAGATGCCCCCGCGCACCCCAGGATATTGGATTTAGGAACGGGCACCGGCTGTATTTTAATCTCTTTGGTAAAAAATATCAGCGGGGCATCCGGCCTGGGGGTGGATGTATCCCGTGGTGCACTGCGTGTGGCGCGTAAAAATATTGCACGCCACGTTCCCGGGCGGGTATCTGTTTTACGGCGCAGCTATCACTGTGCGGATATTCCCACGACGCCGTTTGATGTGATTGTATCTAATCCGCCCTATATCGCCCGTGGTGATTCGCGGGTTGATGCGGGTGCCATGCATGACCCTAAGGGGGCGCTTTATGCCGGGGATGACGGATATGCGGAATATGCTGTAATTGCAAAAAATGCGCGCCATTGGCTAAAGCCTGCGGGCAAAATTTATCTGGAAATAGGGGATGGTATGGCGGACCGAGTGCGGGCTATATTCCAAGAGGCGCTATGGCGCTTTGTCCGTGCAGAGCGTGACCTGGCCGGGATAACACGCGTATTGGTGTTTGAGAGATGAAGCAACTAACCGACTTAGACATAGAAAAAATGGCCGACGGTGCGTTTGTCCCCGACTTTAAGCGTGTTAATCGCGATGTTCGTTCGCATCTGCGCCTGGGGCGTCTTATTCCGCCAGACGCCGCTCCGGTGCCCAGGTGTGTTCGCCTGGACCTGCATCAAAAAACAGAGCAGCAGGCCTGGGACTCCATAATATCGCTGGCAACGTCTGGTGTTCGTGATGCGGTTATAATCACCGGCGCCAGTGGTATCCTGCATCAGAAATTTCCGGAATGGGCGCGTGAAAGCCTGCTGACGCCGTATATTTTATCCTGGTCACCAATAAATAACGGCAGCTTTGCTGTAAAGTTTAAAAAGCAATCTTTAGGGCCGCTCTGACATCGTGCGCGGTATAATCATTTCTATAGTGCAGTGTATATGTTGCCTCGGCCGCGATTTTAGGGCCGTATATTGCAACGCCGCCACCCGCCCGCAGTTCTGTTCTGGCGGGGCTGTGTACGGGCATATCGTATGATTGTCCTGTTACCAGCCTTGTTTTTACGCGGTCTGTGCCATGGTTTATAATGTCATAACCCGCGCCGGCATGCAGGCTGGGGCGGATAATGGCCCCGGTGGCGGCAAAGTTTACGCCAACATTGGCACGCGCATCCGCAGACAGTGTATTGTGCCACCATTTTTTAAAATCCTGGGCGGCGGCATCAACATGTTTTTCCGATATCATTCGGGTATAGCGGATGCCAACCTGGGGTGTTAGGTACAGTCGCCCACGGTTCAGGGCAACACCTGTATTTATTTGGCCAGAGTAAAAGTCGGTATTAAACGCTGTTTTATTCGCAACGCCGGCCACAGTTTTATCTATATCCCACTGGGTCTGGCCGGCCGTCAATGATGTATTCATATACCAGCCGCCTTCGCTCAGATATTTTGAGAACAGACTGATAATATTACTTTCTGCATCGACATGCAGCGGCATATCATGGCTTTTCGACTTTGCGTATGTATATCCAACGCCAAAGGCCAGCCCATCCGTGACATAGGCGTACGCACTGGCGCCAGCGCCACCCGTTCTCATTTCAAAGTCATCATTGCGGCCATGCTCATACTTGTCTGTTTCGCCAATTCCGCGTGCATTTACGATAAAATTCTGAAAGTTGCCGCCACGTCGTGAAATCAGCGGTGTATCGATTATATCGTATGCGGCATCCAAATGCCGGTGTGTTTGATAAATAGTCATCGCGGTATGGTTATAGGCCAATACCGACATCACATCATACAGACGTGCGTTGTTTGCCTCGTTATTAAGTGCGGACATTCGTGCGGCAATTGCACCGCCACGCATTGGGGTGCCAATAACACTGTCCCAGGCATCGGCGGCATTTATTAGATACTTAGGGGCTGTTTTATGCAGTGCTATTGCATTGCCCAATGGTGTGGTCGCCCCATGCGCGGCGCCGGTGAAAACAAGCATGGCAAATATATAAATTTTTTTCATGACTCGCCCCGTTTTTTGTTTATAATACGAGCGGCCCGTCCCGATTTTAACAGGAACCATTTGCTATGAAGAAAGTCAAGACTGTATATGACCATATCCGCAGTAATAATATCAAGACAATCATTTTGGTTGCGCTGTTCCCAATTATATTTATTGCGCTGGTATTTTTGTTCGCTTGGATTGTTGTGCCTGCGGCCGATGCGGTGCGTGTTGCGGCCGGTGTTGCGTTGCCAACTATGATAGGATGCTTGATTTGGATGGGGATTTCATGGGCTTTTGGTGATTCAATGATGCTAAGTGTTGCAGGCGCCAAAGAAATACATGACACAGACCCCGCTAATCGTCAGATTTTTCGCAGTGTTGAAAATGTTGCACTGGCGGCCGGATTGCCCACACCCCGCGTTTATATAATCGAAGACGACAGTATGAACGCCTTTGCTACTGGGCGCGGCCCGCGGGATGCATCTGTGGCGTTGACGCGCGGGATAATAAAGCGCCTTGACCGGCTTGAACTCGAAGGGGTAATTGCGCATGAAATGGCACACATTGGTAATCGTGACATCCGCCTGGATATGCTGTTGATAACAGGTGTCGGTGTAACGGTTTTTGCCGCCGATATTTTGCTGCGCGTAATCGCCAGCGGTGGCGCCCGTAATGATGATAACAAATCATCTGGTGCGGTTTTAATGATGGTATGGCTGGCGTTTATGGTTTTTAATTTCTTAATAACCCCATTGTTGCGCATGGCGATATCGCGTAATCGTGAATATGCGGCTGATGCCACCGGCGCCCAGATTACGCGCAATCCGGCGGCCTTGGCGTCGGCATTGCGGAAAATTACAACGGATTCACGTGTTGAATGCCTGGACAAGGTAAAGGCGATGTCGGCAATGTGCATTGCCAATCCGCGTGGTCCGCGTGAATTTATTGGCGATATGTTGGCGACGCATCCGCCGGTGGAAAAACGTATAGCGCGTCTGGAATCAATGTAAAAAAATAAGGGAAACAAACATGGCAAAACTGCATTTTCATTACGGCACAATGGGCAGCTCTAAATCCGCCCAGTTGATTATCAACAGCTACAATCTAAATAGTCAGGGTAAAAAGACTGAAATTATAAAGCCGCAAATAGATAATCGCTTTAGTCAAAATCAGGTAAATTCTCGTATTGGGATATCGGCCGATGCAACGGTTTTAAAAGATTTGAATAACTATAAGCCGTCTGCGGACACCCAGATGGTATTGGTTGACGAGATACAGTTCTTTACTCCGGCAGATGTTGATATTCTTGTGCGTATTGCCGATACTACGCCGACGATTGTAATGTGCTATGGCCTTATGGTTGACAGTAACGAGCAAATATTCCCCGCGTCACGTCGTTTGATAGAAGTGGGGGCCAAGTTGCATCGTATGGAATCCATGTGCCAGATGCCGGGCTGTATGCATTTGTCTTCGCATCACTTGCGCTTTGATGCGTCGGGGCGTGTTATTCGTGCCGGTGCCCAGATTTCTGTTGGGGATACCAATTTTAAATCTGTCTGCCGCCAGCATTTTAACGAAATTTACCACGGCAGGAATGAAAAGACAAAGTAGTGAACATTTTTACTTGCAATTTGAATAAATAGGTATAAAATGTAACAACGTTGCGTCCATGGCTCAATTGGATAGAGCATCTGACTACGGATCAGAAGGTTGGGGGTTCGAATCCTCCTGGACGCGCCATAAGTTTAAATCGGCTGTCATGGCCGATTTTTTCATAACCAGCGGAGTATAGCTATGGCATCCAGCAAGGAATTTATTGATTTTGTCTCAGACCAGGTTGCATCGGCATGTGATGATATACGTTATCGCAAAATGTTTGGGGACTACATGCTGTATTGTGCGGGTCGACCGGTATTTTTGATTTGCGATGATACGGTATATGTAAAGCAGATTCCTGAAACAATGGCAATATTTTCGGCCCATGGCGTATCGCCGGATGCGGGTGTCCCGTATAATGGTGCCCGCCCGCATTGGATTTTAGATATTGAAAACATCGCCCTCAGCGTTGATATGGCACGTGAACTGGCGCGTGTATTGCCGTTGCCCCGGCCAAAGAAAAAGCCCACTCCAAAACAAATATAATATATTAGTTCAGGTCAAGAGAGCCTTTTGTGAGATAATAGGGACATCTTTGTTCAAATACAAAAGTTCCGGTTTCATCTGTTGCAACACAGTCGGTATCGACATAGCATCCTGTTAATGTCTCTAAGACCATAGAAGTTGACGAACCTGTATGTGTCGCCAGGGATTTGTCGCTTTTTGCATTACATTTGCCGTTATCAGACACTATCTTCAATGATATAGCAGGATCTGCGCAGTCTTTACATACGCCGGGTGTTGATGTTGCTTCTTGGCCGGATGGGCAGTTCGCATCCACACAGCTGCATACTGAATTGCTGGTATCGAATCCTACCCATGGGCCCAGCGTGCAGTTTGGGGGATTCGGGGTAATTGGATTACCAGTATCGGAACCATACTTACAGACACATTTCTTTAGCGCATTGTTATACATATAGTGCTGTGGACATGTTGGTACTTCGCCCTGGCCGATGCCGCAATAATTTTCGTCGTATTCGCATCGTAGGCAGCCTGACCCGCTTGATAATACGCATTTATAACAATCGGCACATGTTGTTTCTGTTATGATGGCGTATGCCGGTGAAAATCCACCCAGTGCCGAAAAAAATCCGACGATTTTATTAGGCATAAAATGGGGTGAACAGATATGCAGAAAACTGGAGTTTATAAAAAAATAATGGGTGCTATGAAAATCGTCCCATTTTTTTAGGCGTATATTATACATCTATATTTTACCTATTTTCCGCCCCGTGCGCAATATAAATTATTAAATCAATCACACCCGCGGGTCGATTATTTTCATAAGGTTTTTATCCCAGACTGAAAAAAATTATAACGTCTTGAAAATTCTTAATAAAAAAGCGATTTTGCGTGCCGAATCTAAGTGTACGTTTAATTTAGCTATAACTTTAACTCGCAAAATCAGCCTTTGTCAAGGCGGTTTTATGCCGAAAAAAATCGTAGGTTTTTATGCGTAAAATAAAAAGGGAAGGGGATGAATAAAAGGTTTTTGTTCTATATTTGCGTGGCAACGTTTGTCGCCTTGGCTGGGGATAGGGCGTACGGTGCCATAATGTGCAAAGTATATAGTTGTAATGTCGGGTACTATGCCACAGAGTATTCCTGTCCCAGATGTCCGTCATTGGCGCGTGCCGATGGCGGCACGCAGTATGGAACAACGCCGTCGGCCGGGATGTCGGATATTACCGCATGCTATGTCCCGAGGGGTGTTAAGTACAAAGATGCCACCGGCGAGTTTGAATTCACATCAAATTGTAATTATTCACGATAAAAAAGGGGGGGCAATAATGGCAAAACAGATAAAAAGTTTTTGGCTAAAGCTAACAGCCTGTTTTCTAACATTGTATTTTGCGCCGCTTGGGCATTTTATAATGTCATTGTTTGGCGGGCGCACCACCGACGGCAATGCCTATGCGGGAACGATTATTTGTGACGGGCTGTCAATGGAGTGTGGCGGAAAGAGTGGTACATATACTGACGGGGATTTTGTGCAGTGTACATGTACAACAGATTCGTCAAAAGTATATGATATTCAGTGTATTTACGGGAGAGATAGTAGCCTGCCGCATGAACAGACCCAGTCGGTATGGGGCAATGCTTCCGCCTGTTATTATCGAGATGCTTGTTCGCCAAATGGCTTTACCCAGGATTGCAGCAATTCTAAACAATATTGCACCAAAACATGCACAAACGGGCGCTGGGGGCCGTCGGTGTGGGGTAATTGTAAATCGGGATATGTAAAGATTAACAATGCATGTACTGCGGAATGTTCTATTTCTAATGGCAAAGGATATGAATATGAGGAATCATCTTCATCATCGTCTTCTGAAGGCTAATTTATTTGTTCCGGCGTTTGCTTATAATCGGCGACTGGATGCAAGGTTATGGGATTCGAATCTGCGGCTGCGGACGATGCCGTCAAATTCGCTGCAAATGATTGTATGGCACTATATCGCATATATGCAAAATGCGGGCCTGCCTATAGATGATAATGATATTGTGGATATTTTTCTGCATGGTTCGACATCAAACTATTACTACGACGATACCAGTGATATTGACATCTGTATTGTTATGGATGTCGAGCGTTTATCTGCCGCACTGCGGGGGATAAATATCTATACGATAACCAAGGCACTTCAGATTGCATGGATGCGTAAACATAAAATTCGTATATATGGTCGTGGCGTCGATATCAGCATTGTTGATGTCCGCCAGCCAAAATACGGCCCCGATGTGTACAAGGTTGGCCCCGCATATTCGTTGCCGCGTGATATGTGGCTGCGGCGGCCCGTGCGTATCGAAGACAAAGAAATCCGTGTTTTGCGGCGCCGCGCCCGGGAAATATATCGCCGCTACAGACGGCTGTTCCGTGAATGTTATAAAAACAATATGTCTGATACATATCTTGACACATTCTTGTCACGGTTGTGGTCCGAGCGTCGTGATGCCTATGATCGTGCGCCGCTTCAGCCTATAACGCCCGAAACAATGGCGTTTAGAATGATGCGTCGCTGTGGCATATTAAACAAGATAAAAGAGCGTATGGATAGAATTCGTAATAAAAATTTTACCCTGACGGTTTAGGTATAAAAAAATCCCCCGACCGGGGGATTTTTTGCATTGATTATTAAATGCTGTCCGCGTTAATCCAGCGACCGTTATGCAACAGTCCTGGCGCCATTCCCTCGTTGCTGCGCAGGGAATCGATAACACTGCGTGCCTGGGATGCATTCAAATCTACGATACGAACCTTGTACAGGTCACCTTCCTTTACAACAACCGCGTTGCCGTATGTGCGCATACGTGCCGCCATGGCGTTTGCACTGTCTTCGGAATACAGGGCGGCCAACTGTACGCTGTAATCGCCACTGGTTGCCGCTGGTGCCGGCGCCGGTGTTGTGGTTGTTTGAACCGTTACAGTTTCTGTTACGACCTGTGTCGGCTGACTGGCGCCGATTGTCGCATTTTTAACCTGCATTGACTGGTCTGGGATAACCTGAACCTGAATCTTTGCCTGGCCGTTCATGCCAATTTGGCGTGCTGCTGCCGGTGACAGGTCCATAATACGGGTGTTAACAAACGGCCCACGATTGTTTACACGAACAATTACGGACTGACCGTTATCCAGATTGGTTACCCGCGCAATAGTCGGCAGCGGCAGCGTTTTGCTGGTCGCGACCATTTGGTTAACATCAAATGTTTCACCATTGCTGGTCTTTGTGCCATTTAATTCCGCAGGAATAATTCCGGCGATACCTGTTTGGTTATAGCTTAAATCTTCGACCGGGATGTACTGCACATCTTCGACCTTGTACGCGCTGCCGATATAGTATTTTGGTGCCGCCGCCAACAGGTATGCATTATTCAAAGACTGTGAATCCGTTGTTACCAACGTTTCTTCGCCAAAGCCGTCAGTGCCGTATGTCGCGGCGCCATCAGTGCCGTTTGTGCGCACGCATCCGGCCATTACAGTTGCAATAACTGCCAGGGAAACTATTTTTTTCATGGTAGAACTCCTTACATTCTTAATGTAAATTTTATCATATAAAAAGTCCGGTTTCAACTTTATTTTGTCCCGATATGGCGGTTGATTATAAATGCCGCCGGCAGATATATTGCCCCAAAACCGGCAATCGCCGCAAACAGTGCCCAAATACTGTTAATCGGCACAAACCACAGCGCGCCCCCCATTAGCGCGGCCAGTGCCCCAAATGCAAATATTGCACGCATTGTCCCACCATATATTTTTGTCAGGCCCCGTCGCCGGCATGCCCGCCCCAGCAGATAGTTCTTTAGATAGCCACTGACGACTATTCCCACCGGAATCGCCAGGTATCCTATTGCCGGAAACGCCCCCAGATAAATTGCCGCCGCCACCCCTAAGGATATCATACTGGTCTTAACCGGTGTTTTTACATCCTGGGATGCGTAGAGTGTTTTGCTATAAATCTGGCTGATTAGCATCGCGGGCAGTACAAAGACCTGAATCATTATTGCAATTGCCACTGCCTGGGTTGATGCGGCGGTCCATGCGCCATATTCGAACAGGTACTTTATAATAGGGTGGGCCAGAACGAACAGACCCGCCACACATGGCATCAGCAGCATCAGACTGCGTCGCATGGATGAATTTTGCTGAATATAAACGCTGCGCATGTTTTTCTGGGCCAGGGCATTTGATATAGACGACATCAGCACCGTCCCCACCGCCAGTCCTATCATCGCAAATGGCAACTGAACAATACGGTCGCAATAATACAGCCAGGATACTGCGCCGCTTTGAAAACTGGCGACCAGGGTACCAACAATAATGGTTATTTGATAAAAGCCACTGCCTACGATACTAATAGACAGGCGCTTTAAAATGCTTTTAATTCCCGGGGTCCACTTTGGAATAACAAGGCGCAGGCCAAAGTGACGTCGCCGAATGCGATGCCATAATACCGCGACCTGAATTATTCCGGATAATACAACCGTTGCCGCCATTATATAAAGTATTGTACCCGGTGCATAAAAAGCCGACAGCAATAATGCCCCTATAAGCATTATGTTCAGCAATACCGGCATAAATGCGGCCAACAGAAAGCGTGAAAAGGCATTTAATACCGCGGACAGGAATGCGGCCGCACATACAAATATCACATATATGAACATAATTCGCGATATTGTAACGGTCAGTTCCATTTTGCCCGGGTCGGCATCAAATCCCGGTGCCAGAATCCAAATAACCAGCGGCATGAATATTTCAAATAAAATCGCAATCCCCAGCAGCCCCAGTGCCAGCCATGAAAAAACATTTTTGGCAAATCCTTCGTCTTTCTTGGAATCTGTGTACATTGGGATAAATATAGCGGACAATGCCCCTTCGCCCAGCAGGTCACGGAACAGATTCGGTAACTTAAATGCCGCCAGGAATACGTCCGACAGTCGTCCCGCCCCTAAAACGCGTGCAATCAGCATATCGCGCACAAAGCCGAAAATACGGCTGACGCCAGTCATTGCGCCAACCCCGAAAATATGTTTGCCTAGTTTCATGGTTTGGATTATACTGCTCAATGTAAAAGAAAATCAAGACAGGAATATAAGGCGATGAAAAAAATAGTAAGTCTGTGTATTATTGCGGCGACATTAGTGGCGTGCGGTGGCAAAAAGACAGAGATAATGGTGGAGGAACCGCTGCCTCAGATATATGAAAAGGCGTATGCAGAGTTTAATAAAAAGCATTATGAGCAAGCGGCGGCCGAATTCTTAAAGGCTGAAACGCAGTACCCGTCAAGTCCCTATGCGGCTGATGCGTTGGTAATGGCGGCATATTCTCAGTACCTGGACAAGGATTTTGCGGGTGCAATTTTGGCGGCGGACCGTTTTATGCGTTTCCACCCCGGTCACCCGGATGTTCCGTATGTTTTATATTTGCGCGGCATGTGCTACTACCGCCAGGTCAGCGACGTCCGCCGCGAGCCGGGAATGTCCACATACGCCCTACAGCAGTTCCAGCAGTTGGTCCAGCGTTTCCCGCGCAGCCCTTATGCAAAAAATGCTGAAAACAAAATAATAATTCTGAAAAACTATATCGCGGGCAAGGTTATGTATGCCGCGCGTGAGGATATGCAACGTCAAAACTGGCCGGCGGCGATATCGCGCCTGCAGTCTATTGTGGCCGATGCCCAGGAAACCGTCATGACGCCAGAGGCGCTGTTCCGCCTGACCGAATGCTATACCGCAATAGGTGTCCCGTCCCAGGCGGCCGGTTATGCGGAAATGCTGCGTAAAAATTTCCCGGATAACAAATGGACGGAAAAACTGGAAAATAAAGCAGACGAGTTGTGATAAAAAAATCCGGCCATGCGCTGGATTTTTTTATTTTATGTGTTATTGTGGGGGCATGACACAGACTTATTCAGGATTTATCGCGATAATGGGGCCGACAAATGCCGGTAAAAGTACATTGCTTAACCAAATCATGGGGCGCAAGGTATCTATCGTATCGCACAAGGTACAAACGACGCGGACGCGTCTGCGTGCCGTTAAAATGGTGGGCGACCGCCAGTTGATATTTGTGGACACACCCGGCGTGTTCAAGCCGGCGCGACGCCTGGACCGCGCAATGGTCGGGGCCGCAATGGATGCGGCATCTGATGCGGATGCGATTTTATTGATTCTTGACGCGCAAAAGGGTGTAACGAATACAATTCGCGAACTGGTGGAAAAAATCAAGGACCGCCCGAACCTTTTTGTTGCCTTAAACAAGGTTGATGCCGTGCGAAAGCAGGATTTGCTACCCATTGTTGCAGAATTGTCCGCACTGGCAGAATTCAAAGAAATCTTTATGATTTCGGCACTGAAAAATGACGGTGTTGCAGCCATGTTGGGGGCATTGGCGGATGTTATGCCCGCAAGTCCGTATTTATTTGACCCCGAAACCCGTCCCGATGTGCCCGATGAACTGTATCTGGCGGAATTGACGCGTGAAAAGGTTTATAAGTATATTCATCAGGAATTGCCGTATCATATAAATGTTGTCACGGAAAAAGTTGACGTTGACCCGGACGGTGTTCTGGAAATATATCAGAAAATCGTTGTTCAGAATGAGGCGCATAAAAAGATAGTAATCGGTCGTGGTGGCGCCCAGCTAAAGCAGATTGGCACGGCCGCCCGTCATGATATCCAGGACCAGTGGGGTGTGAATGCGCGTCTGCACCTGTTTGTGCGCGTGGAACCTGATTGGGAAAATAAGGCTGAAAATTATACGGACCAAGGGCTGGAGTTTAAGAAATAAATGGCAATAGTATTACCAAGCTACGAATTGCCCGCCGCGACAGCATAATTAGCAATTTTAGAAGTCGTTACAATAAATATAGGTAGATAAAATGAAACTAAAACCGATTAAATATAACATTGCACTGGGGCTGATTACATTGGTCCCAATGTTGACATCGTGTGATGATGACTGTGTGGAGCGCGGTGTTATTTTGCAAAAAGATAAAAAGCAGTTATTTATTGACATCAATGGTGACAACAAAGCCGACAGAGTTTTGCAAATAACAAGAGGATATGATGCAGAGTCATTTTATAGCTATGCGCAGCCTGGTGACAGTATTGTGTATAGGAATGATAATCGTCAGCAGTATGTTGCATGTCAAAATCGTTCGTATATAAAAAGCATAAATAAAAAAACTCTGCGCCAGGTGTTTGATTGGCAGGCGTTTGCGAAAAACTGCCAGGCAAAGGGTATGGAATATACACGATAAACACCATGCTGCATACGTCCGATTTTGATTTTGACCTGCCACCGGAATTGATTGCATCACATCCCTTGGAAAAGCGGGATGCGTCGCGAATGCTGGTTGTTGACGGCAATAATATTGCCGACCGTCATATTCGTGATTTCGTAGATTTTATTCAGCCCGGTGACGTTGTTGTCTTTAATAATTCGCGCGTGATACCGGCCCGCTTTATGGCATCCGGCCATGAAATTACCCTGCATACTGCCGAAAGTGATGTTGTGTGGTGGGGGCTTTGTAAAAAGTTCAATAAAATACCGGTGGGTGAAATTTTAACACTGGACGACGGAACCACTGCGCGCGTTTTGGCGCGCGACGATGACAGCGGTCTAAAGCTTGAGTTTATCTGTGATAACTTGTTTGATGTCCTTGAACGTGTTGGCAAAATGCCGTTGCCGCCGTATATGAAACGCTCCGAGGAAACATCAGACCGCGAACGTTATCAGACTGTCTATGCCGAACCGGTGGGGTCAATGGCGGCGCCCACGGCCGGGCTGCACTTTACGCCCCGGCTAATGTCGGCAATAGAGGCGCGCGGCGCCAAGATTGTAAAGGTGACTTTGCATGTTGGGGCGGGCACATGGATGCCGGTCAAGACAGAAGATTTATCCCAGCATAAAATGCATAGCGAATGGTGCTGTATCACGCCCGCCCAGGCAGAGATTATTAACAGCGCACGTCGTGTAATTGCGGTTGGAACAACGTCGATGCGAACGCTGGAAAGTGCGGCAATGGATGCCGGTAAAGCCAATGCAGGCGGGCGTGTTGTTCCGATTTGTCGCACTACAGATATATTTATAACACCCGGTTATAAATTCCGTGCGGTTGATGTGCTGCTGACCAATTTTCATCTGCCTAAATCTACGTTATTTATGTTGGTGTCGGCATTTGCGGGACTGGAAAATATGCGTGGCGCATACAGTCATGCGGTTGCGGAAAAATATCGTTTCTTTTCGTATGGCGACTGCTGTTTATTATTTAAAAAGGATGGAGAGTAATGGCATTAAAGTTTGATTTGCTGAAAATAGATGGCGGTGCGCGTCGCGGTCGTGTGCATACGGCGCATGGTGATTTTGAAACGCCCGCATTTATGGCGGTTGGCACTGCGGCGACGGTAAAGGCCCTGACAATGGACCAGGTTGCGGCCACCGGAACCCAGGTTATTTTGGGCAATACATATCATTTAATGATGCGCCCCGGGGGCGATTTGGTTGAAAAAATGGGTGGCCTGCATAAATTTGGTGGCTGGCGCGGGCCCATTTTGACAGACAGCGGCGGCTTTCAGGTAATGTCGCTTTCCAATCTGGTAAAAATGAAGGAGGAGGGCGTAGAATTCACATCCCATATCGACGGCGGTGTAAAGCATTTCCTGCGTCCGGAAGATTCTGTTCATATTCAGCACCAGTTGGATTCGAACATCACAATGGTTTTGGACGAGTGTCTGCATCTGCCGACAACGCGTGACCGGGCCGAGAAAAATGTCGATATGGTAACCCGGTGGGCCCGGCGCAGCAAGGATGCCTTTGTTGACCGCGACGGTTACGGTATTTTTGGTATTGTCCAAGGGGCGGACTTTACTGACTTGCGCGAAAAGTCAGCCAAGGCACTGACAGAAATCGGTTTTGACGGTTATGCGGTGGGTGGCCTGGCCGTGGGCGAACCCCAGGATATAATGTTTGACATGATTGCAACCACAACACCGCATCTGCCCACGGACCGTCCGCGTTATTTAATGGGCGTCGGCACACCGCTGGATATTTTAGGCGCGGTAGAACGCGGCATAGACATGTTTGATTGTGTTATGCCTACGCGGGCCGGTCGCACCGCCCAGGCTTTTACGCGTGACGGTACAATGAATATGAAAAATGCGCGCTTTCGTGATGACGCGGCACCAATTGACAGTGAATGCGGATGCCCGGCGTGTAAATTGTCGCGTGCCTACATTCACCATTTGATAAAGTGTAATGAAATACTGGGGGCGACTCTGCTGACCCAGCATAACCTGTGGTTTTATCAGGACCTGATGCGTGGCATACGTGAATCAATAGAGCAGGGGCGCTTTGCGGACTTTAAGAAAGAATTTATTGACCGTTATACGGCCAATAAGTAATAATAGCGTTGTCAGGAAAGGAGAAAATAATGGCACGAAAAAAGAAAGAAGTGGAAGTCATAGACCATGGCGGCGCCAAGACTGTCGCTAAAAAGACTTCTTATGTAACACGTGTAAAGCAAATTTTTGCGGTTATAACGGTTTTGTGGCTGGCGCTGGTTATATGGGTGCCGCTGCATATAAAGAACACATATTCTCAGCCGATAAAGAAATCAATTGTTGTGTCGATGTTTTTCGACCTGCAAAGAAATATTGTTGAGCAGTATGAAAAGCTGCTGGACGGTATCAAGGATGCAATAAACCTGGAAAAGCCCGTTGCATTTGCAATAGATAAGGTAAAGATTGCAGGCTCTGCGGTAGATAAGGTAACAGATGCCACGGCCCGGGCCAAAGAAACAACGGCCAAAGCCCATGAAAATATTGAAAAAACCAAAGAAACGACCGCTGGTGTAAAAAAGCTGACCGGGCTGGCGGGGCGCTTTGGCGTCAAGACAGACGGAATTGATAACGCGCTGGACAAGGTTAGCGCCGGTGCAGATAAAATTGACGAAGGCGTCGCCAAGGCAGACCAAGCCATTGCCAAGGTTGACGATATCGCGGCAAAGGTAAATGCGCAACTTGACAAGGCGGAAAGCGATTTGACCGCGCTGTTGCAGGTTGAGTTTGATAAAATGATAGACGAGGCAATAAAGAATCAACTGGATAAAAGCTCTGGTGGTTTGGGTACGACCCTGCTGACTAACTATGGGATTAAGCATGTTTATCCGTGGCGTCCGTCCAGCTGGCCTGTTGCGACCAAGATTTATAATGACTTGGCGCGTTCTGACGTAACAGTTATTACAACCATTACCAATACCGTAGATAAATATTTTGGCTATGTTGCATGGGGCTTGGTTGCTGCCGCATGGTTGGCGGGGTTATATATCTGGCTTATGGTAAAGAAAAAAGTCAAAATGATGATTGCGCCGTTCCAGGTGTGTCCGCGCTGTGGTCATACATTTGTAGACCGTCGCGGTGCGATGAGCTTTGTTAAGATGCTGCAACCGTGGAAATGGTTCTAAGCTGTTTTAAAGAAAAGGCCGCCTTTGGGCGGCTTTTTCTTACACACTAGAACTGGTGCGCCGTCAATTTGTGCTGGATTCAATTGCGGTGGAACAAAATCTTAAAATGCGATAAAAAATACTTGCATTAGAAAAAAATATGTGTAAAAATACTTTCCGCAGTGCGAGCGTAGCTCAGTTGGCTAGAGCGCAACCTTGCCAAGGTTGAGGTCGAGGGTTCGAGCCCCTTTGCTCGCACCAGAGTTTAAGAAACACCCCTTCGGGTGTTTCTCTTTTTTTATTTGCTCAACGCTGTGGCATAAAGGTTTCTATGTTATTTTTTATAAGAATATCAATATGCTGCTTTATAAAGCACTCATTGCATGTCAAATGCGGGCAATATGTGCATGCCATAGGCGGATAGTGTTTAGCCTGGTCGGGATATGTCTGGCCCAGTTTGGAAAAAGCTTTCAGCCAGTAGTTATAAAGAGGTGCGTATAATTTTGAATTCTTCAGTTCATTTAGCAAAATGGAAAAACGCTGAATATTTGCAATTCCGTACTTATAGCGCGTTTCGCCTTCGGTTGTAAAGTTTGACAGGCTGTCGCTATGGCGGTTATAGAGATATATTGTACCCGGGGCCGATGCGACACGCTTGGCCTTTAGTACGGCCAGCATGCAAAAAAGCATATCTTCATCCAGATGCATGCCGTTTAGAAAACTTAACTTGTTTTTTCGTAGAAAGCTGCGACGAAAAAGGACTGCGTTTGCGCTTTCGCGCAGGTCTGCCTGATACAGCAATGTTGCTTTTTCGGCCGGTGTTGCATTATATATTGTGCTTTTGTCGTATATGTGTCCGGTAAAGTATTCCGTATCACGTGTGGATTTTCGCGTTATTTTTCCACCCAGCACTGCATCTGAATCGGTTTTTGCCGCAATGTCTAACATTTCCTTAAAATATCCGCTGGAAAAAGTAACCTCGGCTTTTTGTGAACTGTTCTTTGTGCGGAAAATCTTGATGTCATTACTGTATAACTGGCGTATAGAATGGCGGTAAAGATTTTTTGTAAACTCGGGCGCGGCGCCCACTTTGTCATCTGCATCGACAAAAGTTATATATTTTCCGTGTGATGCCCGTATGCCTGCATTCCGGGCGGCGGCAACACCGGCATTCCTCTGGCGCAGCAGGGATATGTTCGGATGCATTGCCCTATACTTACGCACGATATCGTGCGTATTATCGACGCTGCCATCGTCGATAACAATTATTTCAAAGGAATGCGAATTATCTTGAAAAATAATACTGTTCAGGCATTCGCCGATATATTCGGCGCCATTATAAACCGGAATAATAATAGATAATTGTGTTTTATTCATGGATACTAGGGTAGTTCAAAAATTATTTTTGTCAAATGTGTTTTTGCATATAAATAACCCTTTACTTTTTATATTTTTTATTCATAATAAAGTTCGGTCAGCAACAAGGGACAAACCAAGTGATTAGTATAAAAAAATCAATAAATTAAGTGCGGCCTTCGAAGTTAACGACGGGCGCACTTTTCTGCGTCCGTTTTTTTAGTAACCGTGGCATCAAAAGGGAAAAATATGTCGGAAACAAAAACAATATCAACCAATGAACTGGAAGCGCGCTTGCAAAAGGCCGAAAATATACGCGCCCGCGACGGTGTTGTTTGGAAAGATAAATTTGACCGCAGCGCCACGATTGCCAACGCACGTGAAATGGCGGACGGGACAGCGGTAAAGCTGGCGGGGCGTGTTACGGCCTTGCGGTGGCTGGGCAAGCTGATGTTTGGTCGCATTTATGATATTGACGGCGAAATTCAGTTTTCCATGTCACGTGAAGAGTTGGGCGAGGAAAACTATAAGTTTATGAAGGCCAACGTTGACTTGGGTGATTTTATTGGGATTACTGGCGAATTATACCACACAACGGCTGGCGAACTGACGGTTAAGGTATCGCATTACGATGTGCTGTCCAAGGCGTTGCGTCCGTTGCCGGAAAAGTTCCATGGCCTGACAGATATGGAAACCCGCTATCGTCAGCGTTATCTGGATATAATTGCCAACGAAGACACGCGTCGTACAATGAAGATGCGTTTTCGTATGATGCGTCTGATACGCGATTATTTGAATAATAACGGATTTGTTGAGGTAGAAACCCCAATAATGCAGGTTGTTGCATCTGGCGCCGCGGCACGGCCGTTCGTTACGCATCATAATGCATTGGATGCCGACTTTTATCTGCGTATCGCGCCAGAGCTGTTTTTAAAGCAGACAATTGCCGCGGGATTTGACCGTGTATTTGAACTGGGCAAGAATTTCCGTAACGAAGGCATGGATGCCATGCATCTTCAGGAATTTACGATGCTGGAATGGTACGCCGCATACTGGGATTTTAACAAGAACATAGATTTTTCTTGGGAAATGATTCAGAAAATCATTATGGATTTGCGTGGCACGCTGCAGATTGAATATCAGGGCACGCAACTGGATTTCTCAAAATATGAAAGAATTGATTATACCGCCCGTATGAACGAACTGCTGGGGGTAGATATTCTGGAATTTAATGACGCGGATACTCTAAAGTCGAACCTGGTTGCGGCCGATATGTTCCCTGCCCAGGAACTGGAACCCTTAAAGTCTGTTCCGGCAATCGTGGATTACGTATTTAAGCGCAAGGTTCGCGACCAGATTATAAATCCGGCCATTGTTTATAATTATCCGGCATATATGATACCGCTGGCGCGTCGTAATGATGCGGATGGGCGTCGTATTGATATATTTCAGCTGATAGTATGCGGGGCCGAACTGATAAAGGCATACTCAGAATTGGTTGACCCGCTGCAACAGCGCGCCGCATTCGAGCAGCAGGCTAAAAACAAGGCAGCCGGCGATGACGAGGCATTTGACCTTGACGAAGACTTTCTGCGTGCGATGGAACATGGCATGCCGCCGATTTCCGGTCTGGGGTTGGGTATTGACCGCTTCTTTTCCATTATAGCGGATGCGCCAACACTGCGTGATGTGATACTGTTCCCGATAATGAAATAAAGGAAAACCAAAGGAGCGCCGAATGACGCAACTTATAGTAGAGGCTAATACGGATATCCAGGCGCTGGTCATGGAGCATGACCGGCGCAATCTGGCCGCGATTGAGCGTGCACGTGCCGCCGGCCGCATTAACGACGAGGCCGCGCAATATCTATCCGTGCTGTATTCTGACGGGCTGGGCTGGTTTCGTGAGTTGTTTTACTTTCTGGGAAAATGCTTTGGTGCGCCAAAGGCACCCGTAATGAGGTATGACTACGAAACGGACAGCGCAATAGATGAACCTATAAAAATTTCTGATATAAATCCGCTGACACCGTACTTGGTTCAGCACCGCCTGGACGCAGACCCAATGCGTAACCAGTTTTTTACCAGTGGTCGTGGTCACAAGATTGACCTGGCGGTTTCTTCGATTGTTACGGTAATTGTTGGTGCGCAAAAGAATGTTGAGCGTGCCATAGACAAAGTAACCGGCAAATATTATTCGCGATATGTTGACGAAGTTTGTGACACGGTATACCGTGTCATCGCCTCGCGCGAGCGCGAAGCGTCCGCCAAAGCGGTTACTGATAAAGTTCGGGCACGTCTGTCGGAGAAGTACATTTCGGCCGCATCAGAAACGGTATTGTCCATTATAGGGCGCGGGCATGAAAATATTGCGGTGGAACTGGTCCGCGAACTGGATAAGGTTCCGCGCCCCCGCACGCGTCTCCAGGATGTATGGCGTGTAAAGTGCCTGTTTGACCTAATCCCCCAGGCGCGCACATTTATCGAACGTGTTCATCAGATGATGCCTGACCGTGTTCTGTCGGTTCGCGACAGCTTTTACGACATGGACAATCCGCGCAATTATCGTGATGCAAAGCTGATTATAAATATCGGTCATGGCGACGAAGTTGTTCCAATGGAAATTATCTGCCAGGTGCGCACATTTTTTGACTTCGAAGTGCGTACGCACAAGCAGTATGAGATAACACGTCGCTCGGGGCGCAAGTCCGGCAATGGCTTGGAACGTATTGCGGCCAATATACACGAAGGCGGTATCAAAGAATATAACCTTATGGTATGTAACTGTCTTGAAGATTTGTTCGAGCGAGTAGGGTGGAATATTTTATATATGCAGGATAATGGTGCGTCTATGTTTGACGGCTTTCCGGGTGCGTGTACACTGCATTATCCGCAAAAGATATACGATATTATCATGGACAAGCTCGACAACGCGCTAGAGAACGAGGTTTTCCATGTAACAACTGCGCCGGCAAAGCTGACCCAGGCCCAAGAATCGAAAATCTTTCACTATATGGCTAACTTTGTCCTTGTTACGGCAATGCCATATATGCAGCGTGGCTGGGTTGTGCCGTCGGACACAATGGCGGGCAAGCTGTTTAATTTCGTCATGAACGAGGTTCAGCGATATTACAAAAAGCCGTCCTAATATAAATCCGTAGGAAATCAAACAACGGGCGCCTGCCCGTTATTTTCTTGCTTTAAATCGCTAAATAGAGAAAGATTATATCAGACATGTGCGTAATGCGTGTGTCGTAACAAGCATAACATAAGGACAACGATTATGCGTCAAGGTAAAGTAAAATGGTATAATGGCAAAAAGTGCTTCGGATTTATTACGCCCGATGCGCCGAATGCAGATGGAAATACGGATGATGTATTTGTTCATTCCAGCGCGCTGAAAGATGCCGGCATCAGATTTTTGAATGAAAATGATATAGTAGAGTTTGAAGAAGAAGTACGTAACGGCAAGCTGTCCGTTACTACAATCAGCGTTATTCAGCGTGACGAGGAATCGGCCCGTCGCTTTCACGAGCGTCGTGCCGAAAGTCGTCGCTCGACGGAGAACCGCAAGTCGCGCGAAGAGCGCACAGAGCGTCGCGGCTTTGCCTTTTGGAAGAAATAAGGCCGGCTCTTAAAAAAATCCCCCAAGCGGGGGATTTTTTATTTGCCTGTCTTAGTTAAACCAAACATAGACGCGCCCCTCGGGGACATCGCCGGCTGGCTCTGTCGTTGGCAGCGTATCAAAGCGGCCGTCCGTGCCCGATGCAACCGTGCCTGCGGCTGTACCCACTGGCAGGCGCGCAATATTTAAAGTGCCCGTCGTAATATTGTCTGCATTTGTGGAATCTACATTTTTTACATTACCTAAACCTACCTGCTCGGCTGTAACTGCGTGGGGATTGTCTGTGCTCCCAATATGTTGTGCCAGCTTGTTTGATATTTCCGGCACCCCCAGTGCGTTTACGATTCCCTTTACGTATTCAGCGGTTGCAACGCTTGGGGTCGCCTGCGCTGATGAGACTCCTAATATAGCTAATGGTAATAATAAAATTATATGTTTGCGCATATATCGCTCTCCTACAAACATTCTAGATAAACTTCTTCTTATTATTACACAATCTATTTATAAATTCCACACCAAAAAACAGCCGCATAAAAAAAATCCCCCAATTGGGGGATTGATATTGGTCTATTTTTGGATAAAGTGAACGCTGTATTGTGGCTTTTTGTCCGCCCCCAGGGCGGCGCGCACCACCTTGTTTGATGCAACTTGAACCGCGCGTATCAGATTATCGCGGTCCTTGCGCTCTGTCTTGGACAATTGGTCTATCGCTTTTGTAATTTCAATCTGAATTTGACGCTTCATAAAGCCGGTATCATCAGATTCAAATATACCCGCGCTCGACACCTCTGGAACGCCTTTTAGAAATCCGCGCTTGTCCACTGGCAGTGTTACAAACACCGCACCATTTGCCGCGATTTTTTTGCGGTTTTTATAAACTTGGTCGTTTTTGCTGCGCTCGGTTTCGCCTTCCATAACAACAAAGCCTGTTTCGATTGTTTCCGCAACATATGGTTCTTTGCCGTCGCTAAGTGCAATCATTTCGCCGTTGTGTACAACCATCATGTACTTGGCGCCACCGCGCTCCATTGCCATTTTTCCGTTTAGCATTTCGTTGATATAATCGCCGTGCATCGGGATTGACACCTGGGGATGAACCATGTCGTAAAAGCGTTCCAACTCCGGACGGCCCGCATGCCCACTGGCGTGCAGGTGGTCTGTATCAAATATTGTATGCGTTTTGATACCCATGCGTGCCAGTTTGTTATACAGATAAGATACATCTTGCTCGCGTCCTGGAATGATAATCGCACTGAACAGGATTGTATCTGTCGGCTGCAGCTTCATTTCCTTTACCTGGCCGCGGCACAGACGTGTCAGCATTGCGAACTGTTCCCCCTGAGAGCCGGTCAGGAATATCGCCTGCTTTTCAGCCGGCAGGTCTTTGATTTCGCTATGCAGATAAACTTCGTCTTTTTTCAGATATCCGAATTTAATACCCATTTCGCGGAATTCCGGCAGCCCCACATACGGTACCGGGTTGGGGTTGCTGCGTTCTTTGATTGCGGCGACGCGCCCTGCGGCCCGTGCGGCCTCTGCGAACATTTTCAGACGTGCAATACTGCGCGAATAACCGGTTACTATAACGCGGCCCGGCGCTTCCTTCATCAGGCGCTCAAACGTATCGCGTACTTCTGTTTCGGTTGTCTGCTTTGACTGGCGTGATGAAGATGTTGAATCACATGCACACGCCAGCAGCTTTGGGTCGGAACCTATTTCGCGCAGGCGTGCAAAGTCGGTCGGATTTTCAACCGGATTGTCATCATTGAACGTCCAGTCGCCCGTATGCAGTATCTTGCCCGCCGGTGTTTTTACAATCAGCATTTGGGCCTCTGGTACCGAGTGCGATACATGGAATGTTTCTACCTCGAACGGGCTGATGTCCAGCGTTGCGCCATTATGGTCAAATATTACGATATCTTTTTTCGGGTTGAAATCCATTTCAATGCCTTCGAATGTGCGTCGAATGATTTCGCCCGGGAATCGTGTGCAGTAAATAGGTTTTCTAAACTTAGGCCATATAAATTTCAGTGCGCCGATATGGTCTTCGTGGCCGTGTGTGATTACAAAGCCAACAACGTCTTTTTTGCGTTTTTCCAGCCATGTGGTGTCACAGTACTGAACATCGCCGGCACCAATTTCTTCTTCCAAAAAGCCCATACCACAGTCAACAACCAGATACTTGCCTTTATATTTATATACATACATGTTCTGGCCGATGTGCTCCAAGCCACCCAGTGCCATAAAATACATTTTTTCGTCGTTTTTATCGCCTTCATGCTTTGGCATGCCGGAAATTTTGACCGGCTTGTTGGGCGCTGTGCCTTTTTTTTGTGCCCGTGGCTGTGGGGCAGGGTTTTGTTTAATCGGCATTTGCGCCGGTGTTTCTTTTTTCTCTCTAACTTTTACCATATTTGGTCCTTTTTTTATGTTTACGTAATTGCGCCGCCACACAATTCATTGCGAATAAAGGATTGCTTTATTTGTAGTGAATCTGTGGCGCACGCATGCTTTTTGCCCCGTGTGGCGATTATGTTAAGCTTAAAGACACCAGGGGTATTTTTTGGGCGAAAGTGCCCGCTCTCTCTATCTGACGGGTTATATGATAGTGTTTTTACACAAAAAAGCAAGAAAATAAAACCCGCCATTGGCGGGCGGGCTTAGTTCGTATAATTGCATTTGGCTGTAAAAGTGCCTCTGCCGGTGCTATCTGCAAACGACGTGCCACTGGGGATATAGCAGCTTGTTATCGGAATTTCCCCACCCGGTGATGTAACGTTTGTGGCGCCGTTTATAGTGTCACTCGGGCAATCCTTGCACATTATTAAGTTCGAACTATCATCTTGATACTCGCCAGCGGCGCAGCCAAATGTAATAGGTGGTCTGACGGGCCCGGTGCCGCTGTCGCATGCAACACCGGCCAGCACACATTTAGATTCTGCGCACTCTGCGCAACGCTTGTTGCATGTTACGTTGCCATATATATCGGTTGCGCCGCAGTTAACTTTTAATCCGGCCAGCACATCCGTGGCGCATACCAAGGAACAGCACACAAAAACAATATATTTTTTTATCATAATATTTTCCCCCAGAACAAATAAAACCAACGTTTTTTTTAGGCATTTTTTGGTGTTGACATTTCTCGGATTTCTGGGATATAGTCCTGATAAATAA
>WSMU01000037.1 GCA_013316395.1 Alphaproteobacteria bacterium
TATAGATACCATTTTATTTTTCCTTGATTTTATGTTTGTTTTCTATAAAATAGCAAAAAACATGGCTAAATAAAAGGAAAATAACGTGGCAAATCATAAGTCATCTGAAAAAAGAATTTTGGTAACGGCAAAAAAGAACGCCATCAATACTGCACGTCGCAGCTCGGTCAAGACCGCAACAAAGAAAGCAGTTGTTGCAATCGAAGCCGGTGACAAGGCAGCCGCCACAGCGGCAGCCCGCGCAGCGGAAAGCAAAATCATGAAGGCGGCCGGCAAAGTTATGCCGAAAAAGCGTGCAGCTCGCAAAATTTCTCGTCTGACGAAGAAAGTTGCGAAAATGGCCTAAGTCGCCTGTGCCGTGGCACAAAAAAAATCAGCGCGCCAATCCAGCGCGCTTTTTTGCGTATTTAAATCCCGGCCTGCGCCGGGATTTTTTTATATTCTATCGAACACTGTGATATTTTTCACCACCAATATTTACATTTAGCACACCGGCGGCATTGCCCGCGGACAAATTACCATAGCAAACCTTGCCTCCAACATTTACATGTATCGCCGGCGCGGTCTGTTTCGACGCATACAAGGGAATTACTAAATCACCTGTCCTGATTTTTGTTACCCCCGCCCCGCAGATTAGCGCACATACGTTACCCGCGGTCAGATTATATCCGGAATTACAAACCGTATTCGCGGAATTATACGCACATGCCGCGGGATAATATACCGTGCCGGAATTTGGCGGGATGTAGCCATTTGAAACAGAGCTGTTCCCGCATGACTTGTAGCATACACCACTGCCGGCGGAATTTGCGTTCGCACTGCCACCATACGTTTTATCCCCCAGCGTATTACATGCCTGACAAGAATTCCCATTTTTATAATACCCAGCCGAACAGTTTGTAACCGTCTGGGCGCAATTGGACGCGGCTGCGGTACACGCACCTTGATAGTGCTGGGTGCCAGATGTTGTAGTATTCGCATGCGTGCACGCGTTTACACCCGTCGCACAGGCTCCCGGTGTGCATTCCTTGGTACATGCCTGGTAGCAGTTTGTATTCGCACTGCGCGCACCGTCGGATGCGGTATACCCCGCCCCCAGCGTCGTACATGCCGTTTTTTCCACATTCCCTGCGGGCGAATAATAGCCTGATTCAACCGGAATACACGGACTGCCCCAATATCCCGTTGGATTTGGCGAATAATATCCGGCGGCACAGGCTGTAATATTATACGCATCACATCCGTGTGTATTTGCCCCACCCAGCGCATAATTTGTTCCATTCCAATAGCAATTTGCCGTCCCTGTTGTTTGTGCATTTAATCCAATATTAAGCCCTGATGCCGTAGAGGCCGGCTTCCAACAACCAAACGGACTGGTGTTAGTATCATTCCAAACCCCATGAACACCATCCAATGGGTCAACCGGACAAGGCGAACACGACGATGCCCCCGCATAGCTCCAACTACCACTACAGGTATGTATTCCCCATGCGCTGCCGCTCTCTCCGTAGCTCATGTTTCCACCAGGACAATACGAGCCCGCCGGACAGGTTTCAACCCCTGTTCCATTCCAGTATTTCCCGGGCTCTATATACCTGTAACAGTCATCCCTACTGCCTGCACCTTCGTTGGATGTATATCCCGCCGGACACGTATAAGACCCGTTATAGCCAGAATATCTGGGGTCATATTTACACCCCGTACAGAAATACCCGGCCGGACATGTATATAGCACATTAAAAGCCCACTTGCCCGCAGGCGCACAAATACAAGACTCGCCGTTATTGTTGTAATATCCCCAGTGGCACCCGTCGTGGGCGTCCACCGGACGACAGGCGCCCCAAGTGCTGCCGTTATAGTATGAATAACCATACGCAATACCGCCTTCGGCACAGTCTTTATAGCAACCGGTATACACCCAGCCGCTGCCGTTCCATGTGGCGTTTCCGCCGGTGGCACCGCTAAGATTTCCAGCACACGCCATAGTATTGGCGACGCATTCCGTTCCCACAAGATGATGTGATGAATCGCAAGAATATGACCACGCACCGTATGACCACGCGCCATACGACCAATCACTCCAGGCGCCCCACTCACCATAAGACCACGTACCGCAATTAGAACCGGTACAGGCCGACGAACCGTTTGTGCCACCCGCACCACCCGTACGATAGCATGTGCGCGACATACTGCGTTGGCGACTGCGCGTTTTTGAACGCGACTTGCTGCGCGTACGTGTACCGCCGGTTATGTTTTCCGTATCTGTTCGTGTATCTGTACCGCTATCATACCCTGTATCTGTGCTGCTTTCCGGCCAGGACACACCGCTACATGCATAACAGGAACTGCCACTTAAATAGTAGCCGCTATTACAGCTATAACTACAGCTATACGCCGCACCACTGTTAGCCCAGCCTGTATAAGAGCATCCCGTATAAGACCAGCCGGTATAAGAATAACCAGTACAATTCGTCGAACCGGTACAAGCCGACGCACCATTTGTACCGCCCGCCCCACCCGTACGGTAGCAGGTTCGCGTCTTTGTACGCGTCCCATTGCGCGAGCCAGTTCGGGTCTGATTTTGTTTGCATGAACCGGAACCGTTACTGACGGCCTGTGCGACATTTATCGTCTGGGATGTGGCGGTACAGGCGCTGGTGTCGGTTGTATAGTCTGTACCGGAATCGGTAAACGAAACCGTTGAGCACGCGATACATGCATTTCCGGCACCAGTTCTATTCATATAATATCCGGATGTACACGAAGTATATTGCTTGGATGCAGAACAGGTATAGCCGGCACCATGGGCCCGGGGTACACAAACGCAGCAGAATAATAAAAGAGAAAAAAAGTGGACGATTTAATTCGGCAAAAACGGGGGATAAAATGTGGCGGAAATCGGAGATTTTTCAGAGCAAAAATACGCTTAAGAAAATCGTCCCATTTTTTTAGGCAGTCTATACCCGCCCTGCACGCTAGGTATTATAAGAGATTGCGCGTTTTTTTACAAGTTGAAAAAAGCAAAAAACAGCCCAGGGAACCCTGGGCTGTCTAAAAGCACTCTTTTTAAGATTAATTCAGCGGTGCCCCCCAGTGCTGCTGTATGGCGCGCTCTGAATCCATTGGGCTGACCAATACCTGCGGCGTCAGGATTACAACCAGCACATCACGCTGACCCGATGTCTCGCGAGAGCCCGACAGCGCCATAAAGTCCGGGTCACCCAGGCCGTATCTTGTATCACTGCCCGTCTGCTTTTCAAAGCCGGACACAACCAACATTTGGCCGGATTCCATTATAATTTCCTGCATAAAGCTGCGCTCTTCAACCTCCGGCAACTGCAATGTAACCTCCCCTATTGTCTGGGTCGACATACGCAGCAGCTCGCGTACGGAAATCTTAAACAGCAGCAAAATCTTACCATTTTCCAACACGTTCGGCAGCAACTGCATCGAAAAACCGGTTTCCAAATCGTCCTGATCTACGGTACTCGATTCCACGGTTGTAAAGTTGCGCGACTCGAATCGTTTGATATATCCCGTTGTACGCGTGTTTGTAACGGGCGCCACACGGTTGTTACGTGTTGTAACACCAACATTGGTTACCAGGGAGACCTTACCCTGCTTTGCCAATGCCTGAATCAGGGCATTGCTGCCCGCGACACTCGACAGGCTGCCGTCACGAATCTGGTCTGCGGTGTATGCACCACCAACCTCAACCCCATTTTCAAGATGCGTCGCCCCAGTCAATGCCGATACCGCATTTGACAGAACCGCAATGTTCATAGAACTGGCATCCTGGGTCGCCAAATTGTTTTTCGGATTCGCAACAATATTCAGCCCAGACGTAGAATTAATTGCCGCCGCCAGATTCAATCCAAACGCCGAATCGTTGGAAATCGAAACCTGCAGCACCTTAACATCTATTGTAACCAACTGCGACAAGCGCTTGTTTTGACGCGCAATATATTCACCCACACGGTTTTGAACCGACGGCGGTGCGGTAACTGTAATCGTGCCCAAGCTGCGCGATACGGTGAAATCAGCATTGGCCGCCTTGCCAATGATTGCGGCAATGGCCTGCTCTACCTCATCCCATTCTTTTAATGTGGATTCTAGCGACACCTGATTGCCGTCATCCGTTTGAACAGAAGACTGATAAGATACATCCGTCCCCAGCGCATACAGCGTGAATGTCTTGGTTTCTGTTTCATAAAAAACAATAGCTTCTTTATCATAATACCACAACAGGTCCAGGTCTGTCGCAATCTGGCTAAGCAGACCGGACAGCTTTCCCGTATATGCGACATTCATCGTTTTTCTAAGCTTTTCTGCATCAACCTGGCTGTCAATTTTTACCGGAATACCCGTAATGGAATTGATATCATTTGCAACCACCTGAAGACCGACAGGTTCATTTAACAAAATAGTAACGCCTGTATCCGTTTCAAACTTTCCCGGCAGATTGTTACGATGCTCCAGCACGGTTGACTTGTTCCCCAGCCATACCCCCTCCGACATGGAAACAGTATCACTGCTGGCAACCTTGGCGCGCGGTGTTTTGGACATTTCAAACGCATCGTATGCGTTTATAAAATCCTGGTCAACGGCCGCGGACATCTTTGCAGATTGACGCGTTGTGCATCCCGCCGCCAGCGCGCAAATCACACTGCCTGCTATAAAAACTTTTATCGGATTTCTCATCTGTTTCTCCTACGGCGTACGGATATTTTATTCTTCGTTTGTCGAAATCACCAGCACGCGGTTCCCTTTATAAAACTTTGCATACGGCACCGGCGTTGCACGACCAAAATTACGAACCAACGCACTGGCCACATCAACAAAGCGTCCTTTAAATACGGCGCTGGCCTCAATCGGATACTCACGCGAGGTCGTCCATACCAGGTCCCAGCCCTCCTTGTCACACCAGTTCTGCAAAACCTCGCGCAGGGTCTGGCCGTTGGCAACCACCCATGAACGAACCTGGTCCTGCAGGGCGACCGGGGCCTCTGCATCGGCGGACAAATCAACGGCAATCTCACCTTCTACCGCGTCGGATGCCCCAGCGCCCGCAGCGGCGGCGCCATTTTCCGTATCAGTCGGCACAAAACCCATTTTCGCAGCATACGCGGCATAGCCATCTGCATATCCGCCACAATTTTTCCGATTACTGCGCGATACGGTCAAAATATTTCCGCCATCGTCTTCCAAAACCTCGCGATGCAGCAACGGCATTTCAGACCCATTGTTGCATTCATCATCAAATCCGACCGGTATTTGCGTTCCATGCAGCATATTAGCCCCACCAGACCAGCCACCGAATTCACCACGCGTGCCCATGTTGAAATTATTTTCAACAACCAAATCCGCCCCTATCTTCGAGACAATGCGAATGTTATCCTCCTGCTTGTCTTTTGAGCACAGACCGGATTCACATGCAACCTCAATATCGGCATCCGACCCCGCCAGCGGCCATGCCGGAACCTCTGTCTGAACCGGTGCCGGTGCCTGCTCATAATACTCTTCGCCCTGCGTTTGTGTTATATCCTCATACTCGCCACCGCGTTCCAGCATCTTATCCTCGGAATAAAACACCTCTGAGGTGACAACCTGCGGCAAACCGTTTGCTGCAAAACAATAGCCGGCCGCCGTTGCAAACATGGCAAAAATCAAAACCTTGCGGAACATGTTTATTTTCCTTTCCGCTGTCTCTACTATTGCACTTCCGGCACTTCGTAAGGCACCCTTTCGGTCCTGCCTATTTTGGAATGAGAACAGCACTGTCAATATT
>WSMU01000038.1 GCA_013316395.1 Alphaproteobacteria bacterium
CATGTATATAGATAGTTTTTTTACTCTTCTTTTTTATCCGGAATTTTTCCGTCCGCCGACAGCAGCACCGCAATCCAACGGGTTGAGTCAAACTGGGCGGTGATGATAAATGTCGCAACCAGCAGGGGTACGCTGAAAAACATTCCGGCAATTCCCCACAGCATTCCCCAAAAGACCAGGTTTATAAGTATCGCCAGTGTCGAAAGGTTTAATGTTTTTCCGGTTAATTTTGGCTCTAGTATATTTCCAAAAATAATCTGTAGCGCAATCAGACCCGCCGCGATCAGAATAGGCTGCTGTAGGGTGGGGGCGTTTATAAGTGAATAAAGTATCGGCAGGCTGCATGCGACAATGGCGCCTATGGTCGGGATATAGCTGGTTATGAATACGATGAAGGCCCATACACCTGCAAATTCCAGCCCCAGCGAGCGTAACCATATATACGACAAAACACCGGTTACGGCTGATATGAATGTTTTTACAAACAGATATTTTTTCATGTTGGTATCAATGCTGGAGATTATATAGCGCATTTTTTTTGATTGGCGCTTGTTGGGGAACATTGACGCGAATTTACGGTTAAACGTGCTTTGTTCCACAAACATAAACAGCATATAGACAATAATCATTCCGATTGTTGTTGCAATCGATGCAGCCGATATGCCCACATTGGGGGCAACTTTGCTGATGTTGGGGATTAAGGATGCGTCAAACTTAACGCCTATCTTGGCCGATAGATATTCCCCCAGCGTCAGGATTTTTGACTGCATCGCCGGCAGGGCCGCAATCAGTTCTTCGGACATGGGACGAATTTGTGTAATGAATAGATATATTGCACCACCAATTGTTGCCGCCGCCAGTATGCCCGATGTCCAATCGAATATGCGTGTGGGAATCGGATATCTGCCGTCGCGTGTTTTGTTAAAAGGGAAGACCTTGCGATAATATGCGCTGATTGCATTTATTAGATACCACATAAATGTTGCGACCAGCAGCGGTATAAATATAGAGCGGCCCAGCCATAGCAGAAATATTATTCCGACAAATAAAATAAGTCCGTTTGACATTTTATAAAATCCTTCTAGCCCAGAGAATCATGCACATAGCGCGTTTTTTTACTGTGTGTTTTCCGGTGCGTTTTGTGTTGTTGGCGCAATATTGTATGCGGGCGTTTTATTGTTGTGACTAAGTGAAAAATATGTGATTGTTGCCACCAGTGTAATCACGTTTATAATAATTGCGGTTGTTGCATATATGCCCCCGATATTTTTACGCATATACTGGCTGCCGGTTACTGCGGACCATATCGCAAACACCAGGCCCAATCCAAATGTTAGCAGTATTGCGTTAAAGCCAAATGTAAAGCCGGATATAATTATCATTACAACCAATACCAACGCCGCGTGCCATGGGCGCGATATTACCCAGTTGGTAAAGCGCGCATACCAAGCGGGGCGCACGTCCATTACATTGGCCCGGCCCGGTGCGTCATCCATTAAGTAGCCGGGTATCCATAGCATACAGAAACCAAATGGCGCGGTCGCCAGGGTTTTCCACATCGAGACGCCCATTGCGCGTATGCGGCGATATTTGGCATACAGGTTTCCGATAAATATTCCGCAAAGGTATAGATAAAACAGTGCCAGTAAGATAATTATAGCCAGAAAAGTTGCAGGTGAATATGATTCAAGCCACAGCAGTTGCATCATAATAGGCTGAGCGTTGTAGGCAATTATAAATGTTGATGCAATGAATGCGACGGATGTAATCAGCGTCTGGGCATTCGATATTGCGACAAAGCTGCGTCGGTCCAGGTTTTCAAGCGGGAACTTGCGAAGGAGCCAGCCTGTTGCACCTAAGAATGCGGCCAAGACTATTATCACCCCACGCGTGCTTGCCGTTGGTGCCCCCAGCAGGCCGGCCAATGCCGATGCCGCCGTCATTAGTACAAAAGCTATTACCGCGAACAGGGCGGGGCGTGTTAGCAGCCAGGATACAAGTCTGTTATTTTTCTTTTCTGCCATTTTAAAAATCCTTATGTTTATATCCGTATATTTTATCATAACTTTGCGGTGCTTCAAAACGAAAACGGAGCGCATGGCCCCGCTTGGTACTTACACGATTTTGCCGTCGCGCAGAACAGTTTCAGATGTGGGCTCTGCCAGTTCGGTAAAGTTCTTTTGATGACTAATAAATACAAACGATGTTTGCTTCATTTCATGCATTACCTGTGCAATAAGTTTTTGGGTCGCGGCGTCCGCGCCGGAGTCCGGCTCATCAAGTATGGCCAGACGTGGCTGCGTCATCAGCAGGCGAAGCAGCATCATGCGCTTTCTCTCGCCGCCGGAAAATCCGACATTAACACTGCGGTTAAGCCATTCTTTTGGAATCTCGAGGTGCGCGCGCATCTGTTCAAGGCGTGCTAAAAATTCGCCCATAGATAGGTCGCGGCCCGTTTGAAAGTGTGCATGTGCGGCGGCGGAATGCTTTAGAAAGCTGAGCCAGGTAAGGCCCGGGATTTCCGGAACGTTTTGCGCACCTAGGAATATTCCGCGCAAAGCACGCGATGTTGCGTTTTCTGTTGTTATGTCGCATTCGTCAAATATTATTTTGCCGGAATCTATTTTATATCTCTCGTCGCCGGCGATTACCCCGGCCAATGTTGATTTGCCAGAGCCGTTGCGGCCCGATATCAAATGGCGTGCACCCGCCGCCACATGCAGATTTATATCCGACAGCAAAGTTTTTCCGTCCATGGAAACGGACAGTTTTTTTATTTCCAACATGTTTTTTGTCCTGTTATATATAGCGGATTATATCATAATTTACTTGCGTTGCAATCGGGGTGATTTTATAATTACCTAGTCAGCAGGTGTTCTGTTGATGGGTGTGAGAACCCTTTTCTGGCGTCACGAAGGATACAAAGGACGCGCAAGCGCCTTTTTGCATATAGTGACGACTTACCCCGGCCCGGGCTGGGGGGCGGCGAATATAAAAGAATAAGCCCACAATTTCCAGAAGTTGTTCTCAACCCCCAGCCACCAGATTTATTTTGGTGGTTTTTTGATTCGAAAAAACGAAGGGGTGTGGATTGAGAAAATTTATTTTTGCAGCAGCAACTATGTTTTGGTGCTGTGGGGCTGACGCGATATATGTCAACCTGACGGCCAGTTGTTCTTCGGGAATGGCTAGTTGCATTATAGACAAAGACGTCTGCTATTGGTGTGGGACGGGAAAGCCACCGGGTAACTGTACAAAGGGTTATGCCGGATGTGGGACCGCGTCTTATATAATCGCGCCGGGGGCCTATGATGTGCTTTATACGGCGGATGGTTTTTATGGTTATACATGTTCGGCTGCTGGCTGGCAAAAGTCGCGTCAGGATGGTTCATGTAGGGAAACAGAATATTTTCATCATGGTGCATCTACATGCATGAAGTGTCCAACGACAGGGTTTGTTGGCTCTCATCCGGAAATTGGGATAAACCAGGAGATAGTCGCCAAGGTCGGATTTAACCGGCATTCGCTGGGGGTTGAATATTGCTGTATTTCCTATATGCAGGGGGTAATTTACACGGATGATACGGGTGAATATAATCTGGATGGCAAATGTTGCTATTCAGGCGACGAACCGTCTGGTGGCCAGCCCGACGATAACATCGCCTGGTGTCACTAGTGCCCCAGGGCCATTTGTATCAGCTGTTTTGATTCAACCAAAAATTCCATAGGCAGGCGCGATATTACCGGTGTGGCGGCGGCCCCTATGATAAGGGCTGTCGCGGTGTCGGTGTCTAGTCCCCCCATTTCAAGATAGCGCAGCACATCCGCGTTTATTGCGCCGGTTGTGGCCTCGTGGCTTTGTGTGTTGTCCGGATTTGCGTGAATTATTGTAGGCAGTGTGTTTGCGGTCGCCGCGTCGCCTATAATACGCGTATCGCATTTTGATGCGTTTTTTCCACCGTGACCCGCAAAGGATACCAAGCTGCGGAATGTCTGGCGGGATGAATCCAGTGCAACGCCATAAGAGACGATGTTTGATACAGTATCGTCCCCGATATGCACCATTTTGGTGCCGGTATCGGCCATTTGTGCGCCGCGTGTAATGCTTAGCGAGTAAAAATCACTGCGGGCACCGCGGCCGGCCAGAATCGTTGAGGGATATTTCCAGGTTATAGCGCTGCCTATTTCTACCTGGGTCCAGAGGATTTCGGCGTCTTCTTCTGCGCGGCCACGTTTTGTTACAAAATTTAAAATTCCGCCTTGGTTTTTGCCGTCTTTGAATTCGCCCGGGAACCAGTTTTGAACAGTGGCATATCTTACGCGTGCACCCTTTAGTGCTACGATTTCAACAACGCCGCTATGCAGTTGGTGGCCCGGTCTGCGTGGTGCGCTGCAGCCTTCCATATATGATAATTCGGCGCCGTTGTCTGCGATGATAAGTGTGCGTTCAAACTGACCGATTTTAGCGGTTTCAATGCGGAAATAGCTGGCCAGGTCGATTGGGCATTTTACATTTGGCGGAATATAAACAAATGTGCCATCGGAAAATGCCGCGGCGTTAAGCGCCGCGAAAAAATTATCTGAGGCCGGCACAACCGTGCCCAGATACTTTTTTACCAAATCCGGATATTCGCGTACAGCGTCCGACATTGGCATAAATATTATTCCTAGACGGCGCAGCTCGGCTGTATAAGAAGTATGGACCGAGCGGCTGTCAATAACGGTGTCGGTCGCCATGCCGAGCAGGGCGCGGCGCTCCGATTCCGGCAGGCCCATTTTTTCATATGTCGCCGCCAGGTCCGAGTTATCAATGGACGCGGGATTGTTGTAATAGTTTAGCGCATCGTAATCAATAGGCTCGTATTCGAAGTCGGCCCAGTGCGGTTCCTGCATATTATGCCAGGCATGCAGCGCATCCAGGCGCCATTGCAGCAGCCAGGCCGGCTCGCCCCGGTCGGCGGCTATTTCTTGTACGATGTCATCGGTTAGCTTTGGCATGATTATCCCTGGGTCGCCAGTTGTTTTGCCTGGGTAAAGAATGTTAGCGACTGGCCCAGCAGGCCGTCTGTAAATGTTGCTGCAAGAATTCCGTCCGGCTCGGTCGTGCTTAGGTGCTGCAGGAAATTATCGGCACGGCGAATGTAATTATCAACATGGCGGCCGATTTCGCTGTCTAGTTTTATGCAGCGGCGCAGTTTTTCCAACGCAAACGGATTTTTCGCGTATTCGTCCATAATCCCCCCCAGGGCACGCCACAGCGGATGCTCGGTCGTGTTGCGGGGCATTATGTCAATTGCCGCCATTATAGGTATAAGGTTTTGCAGTAAATCCTGATAAATCATTTCTGCGTTTTCAGCCACGGCGTTTGTTGCCGATTTGTTTTTCAAAACCGCCTGCATTTTTACAATCAGGTTATACTGATGTGTTAATGTCTTCTTTATCTCACGCAGGCGCATGCCCATTATTGCGCATATACCCGCGGTAAAAATGGATGCGGCGCATGTTATGATGATACTGGTTAAAATAATATTGTCATGCATTTGTCGTGTCCCTTGATAGATATACCCACCGGGCGAAGTATAGCATCTTTTCCCGATTCGTGCGATTTTATCTTTTGCGGCCTTTTTAGCCCTTGCACAGATTCGGTCAAGTTGTTATAATAAGCATAAAATATATATAATTT
>WSMU01000008.1 GCA_013316395.1 Alphaproteobacteria bacterium
TATAACGACTGCATTGTTAAGCAATGCGGAATAAACTATTCAAAATGCTTAGGCAAAACGGCGGGCGACGCTGCAATGACAAAGTGTAATAGAAATGCGGATGAGCGTGATTTGGCAATAGAGGCACTGTCGGCTCAGACGGAGCGTGTTGACAGTTTGCAACATGCGACTAACAGACGTAATGAAGTTCTTAGAAACTATGCGTATCTTGCAAGTGCACGTGGCGATTCAATAGCTGCGCTTCAGGCTGAAAATGGTGCACTGAATGACTCTGTTGTGGCGCTGAATGATTCTATTGTTAGATTGGATTCATTGCTTCATGACTGCCGGCGTGGGCGTAATGTTCGTCGCCAGGCTGCGTCTTCCAATCAAAATCGTCGTGCGGTGCCGGCCAGAAGTGCCAAGGCAAATATTGGCGGTGCATCTGCCGCGTCTGCGTCGAACGCTGCTACTAATATAACAGTGAACGGTGGGAATAATAACAGTGTTAACATTAACAACGGTACTGTTAACAATTATTATGGCACTGCACCACAGACCGCGCCCCAGTCGCGTGATTCTGTGCGTATTACATCCAGTGTGTCTGTATCACAGGCTGTACGGATAAAGATTAGACGTTCTCGCTAGTTTATATCAATGGTGAAAAAGGTCCGCTGATCGCGGACCTTTTTAGTTTTTTCTGGACAGATAATTGAAACGTATGCTAATATTGTCAGCATAGAGAGATGTATATGATGAAATATATTAGAATTTTCGCGTTCTCGCTGTTTTTTCTTCCGGTGTGTGCATTTGCGGCCACGAATGAGTTTATGGTTGCGGCCCAGTTGTTGGCGGCGGCACGTAATGCCGATATACAACAGGTCCAAAGCCTGGTAAATAACGGTGCGGATGTGAACTTTACGGATTCTACCGGTTTGTCGATTGTTTGTACGGCGCTGATGAATAATGATGTGCGTGCCGCACAGATATTGCAGATGTATGGTGCGGATGCATCAAAGTGCGACCAGCAGATAAAAAAATACAACAGCAGGAATAAGAAAGAGCGAAGCGGGGGCCTGTTCAGCGGGCTGTCGTCCGCCCATAATCTGACATTGGCGGCGGCGGGTGCCGCCGTTGTCGTTGGGGGATTGTTGCTGCTGACCGATGTTTTTGGTTCTGATAATAATAATTCATCCGGTGGTGGCGGGGACCGGCCAAACGGTGGCGGGGGTGATAATCCGGGCGGCGGGACCGCGACGGCTAAAATCACGTTGCCATATGGGCCGGCAATGCCTAATGCCGAATCAGAAAACGCAAATTATACAAATAACCTAAATGTATATAGTCCGTCAGTCGCCGGTGTTTTAAAAGATACTTTTGCATTGATGAATAAACTTGGGGCCGCCTCAAACGGGCAGGGGGGGCAAAACTATTTGTTGATGATGCATGGTTATTCGCCATTGGCGCGCGGATATATGGGAATGCGTACACTGCGTTCAACGGGAAATGTTCCCGTTGCGTCATCCGTACTGGGGCAGATTAACATAAAGGGTGAGGTTGTTGGCGGTGGGCGGCCGGTTGGCGTCGCCATGGTAACATCCAATGGTATCAATGCCGCACCAAAGCCGGTGGGTGACATTACGGCGGAAAAAAATTCGCTGGATGACAAGCTGTTGGCGTGGACAACAATCAGCGGGGATACGGTCAATCAAAATCCGGAGATAAGTAATCTGTCCAGCAAATACTATAACAATAAAATTGTTTTAGGGGCCCCCGCTGATGAAAAACTGACAAATTCATATACCGAAGAAGACAAGGCTTTTGCAAATGATTTTGATTTGTCCGGATGGGGGACGGCCATAAATAATACAAACGCTACAGACAGAGACAATCTGTTGGCAAAGATTGTTGGCGGTGCCAGTTCGGGCTATCCGACCGCAGACTATATAGGATTTGCACCCAACAGCCAAATGGGTATCTTTCGTACCGGCGCCGGCAAGGGGATGAAAAAAGTTACGGGGACGCCGCAGACAGGGACCTATACCATGGCGGGCAGTACGCTGGCCGTGGGTGACAAGATAGATTTGTTTGGCAAAAATCTAACCGTATCGTCGGTAACTGGTAATCAGTTTGAGGCCCAAGATACCGGCATCGGTACCTATAAGGGGTATATTGGCTCAAACGGGTACCTGTATATAAACAGTGTTTTGGGCGGTGATATAAACCAGGTATATTCAATGAACGAAGGTCAACTGACCCAGATAGGCGAATATGGCGACATTGATTATTATAATTATCGCGCTTTGCTGAAAAGTGCCGCATTATGGCTGGCCGGTGATTTAGAGGGCGGTCGTTCGCGTCCGGATATTCTTGCGAACTCTTCAGTGATTGCACCGCTGCATTCACGTACAGCTGACACTATTGGCAGTATGCTTGTAAATCCAAAGGTTGAAAATTTTGCCGCAATGGTTGACAAGTATTACGATCGTGATACCACCGACGGAGACGGCGGAACCAATTCTAAACCGTCAACGGATGCGGTACAGTTCTTTAATGGGCTGGGGGCTACTTTCCTGCCGTTGGTTATTTTTTCAACCGGCGCATCAGAGCAGGAAACCGGCAGCGCATACGCCGACGAAACCCAGGTGGCAACGTTTGAAAACGCCGCACCGCTGGTATTTCCTAATTTAGAGCATTTGTTTATGTCCGTTGTTGCGGTTGGAATGACGGGGGCCGGAACATCCGGGGCGACCGATGTTTCCGGATATACACCAGCGAATAAAATTTCAATTGCCCAATGGGGGGAAAATAATGGCACACCCGATGACCCCAGTGACGACAAATACTATAAGGCGCGCGTTTGCGGTATCGCGGGGCGCGGTGCAAACGGCATTGACCCGTGGTGCTTTGCATCGGCTGGTATTACAGATGAATTGGCCGTTGCCAGTGCGGCGGGTGCCGCCGGCGCGATAAAATCCGCCTTTTCATATCTTAGCAACAAGGAATTGTTTACTCTGTTGGCGCTGACATCGGACGGACCTTATCTGGGAACGACAACTGATGGAACGCCGCTGACAAAGGATGCATTGCGCTCTTATTTGCAGAGTGTTTATGTATTGCCACCCGAATATCAGTATCGCGTGGACAAGGGCGGCGAAGAATATCTGGATGTTTTCAAGGAAGTCTTTGGATATGGCTTGATAAATCTGGAGCGTGCGACCAAGCCCGGCACAAAGGTATATTTTTATGATGCGGCAAACGGGAAAATTGTGTCGGCGTCCGGTAACGCATATTGGCGCACGGCTTCGAAAACAATGTTCCGCTCTTCGGCGGCCTTTAGTCCGCGTGTGGCATCTATCAGTGCACCGTTCTTTGATATGCTAGAGAGTGCTGACGGCGAACTGCGCATGCCGCGAATATGGGAAAATGAATTTGATATCGGGGCCGGGCGTCGTCGTGGGCTGTATCTTAATGATGTTTTTGGCGACCTAAAAACAGTAGATACGCCGGACAGCGATATTCAAATGGGCCAGTTGCGCTTTTCTATCAAAACATCCGCGCGGCCGTATGCGGACAATATGGGGGGGCTCGATTCCATGCGCCTGGGCTTGATGCGTGGTAATTGGGAACTGGCGGCCGGGTATCAGCATAACTTTACCGACGGCGCGGGAATGTTTTCAGGAATGGCGAACCCTGTAATGTCGCTGGCGCATGATGCGATTACGTCAGATGCAAAATACGCACATGGAAAGTGGGCCTTTGGGGTGCGTGCTTTTTCCGGTGCAATAACAGACAGCGAACTGTTGGAAAATGATCCGACGGTTACGTCACAATATACACCGGCCCGTTTGGGGCTGATGCATGGTGGCGCGCTTAGTGCAATGTGGCATGACGGGCGGCTGGGGATTGATACGTCTGTCGGTATTGCCCGTGAAACACAAACCGTTTTGGGTGCCCAGACGGGCGGCCTATTAAATCTGGGCGGGGGTGATACGTCGTATGTTGATGTACATGGTCGGTATGCGCTGGGGGCGGATGTTTCGCTGTCTGCGCGTGCAACATTCGCCAGAACAACTGCGGATGCGTCGGGGCAAAATATTTTGGGCCTGACGGCGATTGATTCAAATGCTTTTGCGTTGGGGCTAAATGCGGGTAATTTTGAATTTGTCGCGTCCCAGCCGTTGGCGGCACGGACAGGGCGTCTGGAATATGCCCATGCAGACTATGATATCGTTGAAACACAAGACGGCAAGTTTGATATTGCGGTGTCTGATTTGGGTGCGCGCAGCGTATCAATGCGCCCGCACAAGCGTGAAACGCGTTTCGCGGCCACATATCGGCATAACTTTGGCCAGTTCACAGACGGTGCAGTCGGATTTATATATCGGGTAAATCCGAACAATACCGATGAATTTGGAAATGAGGCGGTATTTATGTTAAAGATGTCGCATAGGGTGGGGATATAGCGCGGGTCGTATACTGGCGCGCGTGGGAAAAGTGTTGAAAGAAAAAACGCCCAATCGGGCGTTTTTTCTTATTTTGCAACAACAACCATTGCTGTTCGCAGTACTGTGTCACCGAACATATATCCGGCCTGCAATTCTTCGATAATAGTGTTTGGGGCGGCATCTTTGGCCTCTGTTACCTGAATTGCATTATGAAACTGCGGATTTAGCGGTTGTCCCACAGATTCTATCTTTACAATTCCGATTTGCGCAAAGGCTGCGGCGATTGCACGCGCCATGGACTTTATACCCTCGTCATCGGGTGTATGGGACAGGGCCGCATCGGCGGCATCCATTACGGGCAGGAATTGGCTGGCTACATTCATTGCGCGGCGGCGCGCCGTTGATTCGCAATCCAGTGCCGCGCGCCGGCGTGTGTTTTCCAGCTCCGCAACTGCGCGCATGTACTTGTCATTTAGTTCGCGTACTTCGCCAATCAGGCTATCTACCTGGGTGCCGCAGTCCGCAGTTTGAACTGTATCCGCGCCTGTTACTGTTGGGTGCGGCGCGGCTTCAGATGCGTCTGTTTCCGGTGCAGTGTTTATTGACACTTCTTCTATATTTATTTCTTTGTTTTCCATTTCTGCCATTGTTTCCTGTTCATAAAAAGTGTGGGGGCGGCGGATAACACCCCCGGTTCATACTATATAGTTATTTCACGCTGGTTATTATAGGTATGAAGTCGTCCGGTTTCAAGGATGCACCGCCAACCAGTACGCCATCTACATTTGGAATCGACATGATTTCAGCGGCATTGTTGCCTTTTACCGATGCGCCATATAAAACGGGTGTGCCGCCAATGCCCATGTTGTGCAGAGTATTTGCGATAAGGGTGTGGGCTTCGGCGATTTCGGCGGATGTCGGTGTCAGGCCTGCGCCGATTGCCCAGCGTGGTTCGTACGCTATAACTATTTTGCCGTTTGTATTTTCGGGCACGGATTCGCGGACGCCGGATTCAATAACAGCCATGGTTTTACCCGCTTGCTTTTCATCCATTGTTTCCCCAACACAGATAATAGGGGTTAGGCCGGCTGCAATCGCGGCGGCGGCTTTTTCGCGAACTATCGCGTTTGTTTCGCCATGGTACTGGCGGCGTTCGCTATGACCTACGATAACGTATTTTGCACCCGCCTCTTGCAGCATTTCGGCCGATACTTCGCCTGTGAATGCGCCCTTGGCGTGGGGGCTGACGTCTTGGGCACCCATTGATGCGCGGCCGCCGTCTATCCCCAGCATTGTGTAAGGAACACATAATACGACTGTGTTGTCTGTTTCAATATCACGCAGTGCATCAACCATGGTTTTTAATGCCCCGCGCGAGCCATTCATTTTCCAGTTACCAGCGATAAATTTCATATGTTTTTCCCTTTTTTTCGTTGATTTGTCTTATCTCGTTTTGCTATGGTAACGCAAAAGGGGATTAAATGCTAGAATATTTACGTAACGCGGCAGATAAACCTGTTGCAAAAATTTTAATCGGAATTTTGGCCTTTTCTTTTGTCGGATGGGGTGTGGCCGAATGGGTGTTTGGCAGCGTCGCCGGTGACAATGCATTGGTGCGTGTGGGGTCGGAAAAAATCACAATCAGCCAATATAATCAAGAAAAAGCACAGGAAATGGCAAAGCTATCCAAGGAGCAGCAGCGTGCTGTTTACACAGATGCTGTGGCCGGGGCGGCGTTTTCAAATAAGTTAATGGCGCGCCTAACGACAGAGACAATGGCGCAGAACCGTGCGAATGACCTGGGGTTTGTTGTAACCAATGCACGTGTTGCGCGTGAAATTCGTGAATTTCCGGAATTTCAAATAAACGGTCAGTTTTCTTCGTTTATGTTCGATAACCTGTTGGCTAATTCCGGTTATACAGAGGCGGACTTTGCAAATGTACTGCGCGGGCAGGTTTTGCGCTCTATGGTGCTGGGGGGGCTAAATGTTGCCGTGCCGGTACCGAATTTTGCGGTTGATGCGGCTTATAATGCACGCTATGGACTGCGTGAGATTGAATATTCGACCGTGCCTTATTCTTCGTTTAAGGCGGGCAAGCCAACGGATGAGCAACTGCGTGAATTTTATGCACAAAATCCGCATATGGTCGAAGAATTCAGAAAGGTTTCGTATGTCCTGGTTCCTGCAGAAATGAGCAAGCCGGATAGCTATGATGCGGCATTGGGGCGCGCACAGCAGGTAGAGGACGAAATCATCGGTGGTGAAAGCCTGGCTGACGCTGCGGCCAAGCATGGGGCAAAGTATGTTGCACTGGGCGAGTTTGAGCGTGCATCACGTCCGGTTGATACGCTGCTTACGGATAAAATGGTTGATAAAATATTCGAAATGGAAGAAGGTATCGAGAGCGAGCTGATTGAAACACCAAAAGGTTTTGTAATTATTCGTGTTGATAAGGTTTTGCCACGTCATAATGCCGAATATAATACTGTAAAGGGGCGCCTGGCCGGGGAATGGGTCAATGCGCAACAGCGCAAGCAGGCATATGTTCGCGCCAATGAAATACTGACCGCGGCCAAGGCTGGGGAAAAGCTGAGCGGGGGCAAGGCGGTTACCGTATCGCGTACATCCGGGGCGCCTTTAAAGGTTTTAATGGCTGCATTTGGAACAAATGTTGGGGATAACGGAATCATAGAAGACGACAATGCTTTCTATGTAATGCGCGTTTCACGTGCGATTGCACCCCAGGTGGATAAGGCAAAGAAAGCCGCACTGCGCAAGGAGCTGGAAAATATTTCAACCCGTACGATTGCGGATGACTACAATTCGTTCCTGATGCGCGAATACCCGATAAAGGTCAATCAGAAAATATATGACAAGGTGTTCGCCCAATAATAGCATAGACCGCCGAACACAAACGGCGGTTTTTTATTTCAATAAAAAATAATGAAACTGGAAACGGTCGGCATTTTAATCGATATCAAACCACTTAGCGAGCGCGATTCGCTGGCACGGATATTTACCCGTGATTACGGGGTTATGATTGGTGTGATGCGTGGTGCGGTTATTGCGAAAAAGAATCGGCCGCTAATAGGGCAGGTGGGGGCCGTTTCATGGAATGCGCGGCTGGATTCGCAACTGGGGGTTTTCCACTGGGAGGCATCGCGCAATATGGCGGCACTGATAATGGCCGATTTTTCCCGACTGGCTATGATGAATGCGGCGTTTGCGCTGATTGGGGCGCTGCTGCCGGAGCGGGAGCGCTATGACAGGCTATATAATCAAACTATTGATTTTATAAATAGCCTGTCCGGATGTCGGGATGTGGTTGGGGAATATTTGGGGTGGGAGATAAATTTTTTACGTGAAATCGGATATGCGCTGGATTTGTCGGCATGCGCCGGGTGCGGGAAACATAATAGTCTTAACTACCTTTCGCCGCGCACATGTCGCGCGGTATGTGATGCATGTGCGGCGCCGTATATCGAACGGTTATATCGTCTGCCTATGACATTGGATGTTGCGATGCGTTTGATAGAGCGTGCGTGCGCCGCCCAGGGGGCAGATATGCCGGTAGCGCGTCGGATACTGTGCCATAAATAAGATAAAATTTAGGCGTTTTGCAACATTTATTCCTTGTATTTTTATTCTGATTTGCTATCGTTTGACTGTTCAACAGAAAAGGAGAAAGCTATGACTTGGACAATCTTGGTCTTGGTGTTGGCGATTGCTCTGTTCTTGTTCGGCGGCATGATGCTGAAACAGGACAGCAAGAATCCCAGCATGGGCGTTGCATTGGCAAAAAAAGTAATCAAACTGGTTGCCGTTATTTTAATCGCAGGCAGTGTTTGCCGCCTGTTTGTACCGTATTACCTGACATCGGTTAATCCGGCTATTCTGCAGGAAATGGTTGCAGGAATGCAGGAACAGCAGAATGCTGAAAAGAACAAGGCTGTTCGTCAGTATGTTCGCAGCAAAATGGATGTTATGGTTGCAGATGCACCGATTTGGGGCAATGTTGATGCGAAAAAGACAATCTTTTTGTGGTCTGACTATTCATGCCCGTACTGCCGCCGTGTTCATAACGAACTGGCACGCGTAATGGCGGACCGTGATGACGTTCGCGTTGTTCTGAAAAACTTCTCGATTCATGGACCGTTGTCCGATGCACCGGCAAAGGCTGTTATCGCTGCAAAACTGCAGAGCAATGAAAAAGCTGCCGCTTTGGACAAAATGCTGATGAATCGTGAATATTACACTCAGGAAGATATGCAGGACCAGTCCAAATTGGGTGACAAAGTTCATAAGAACGTTATGAAGTTGGCAAAAGAAGCCGGCCTGGATGTAGATCAGCTGGAAAAAGATATGAAAGGCGAAGTTGTTGCACGTGAATTGGAAAATGTTCGCGACCTGGCTCAGCGTTTCGAAATCAGCGGTACACCGTATCTGATTATCGGTGAACAGGCGTTCCCGGGTGCGATTCCCTACAAACAGATTATGGATGCGCTGAAATAATATTGGCGTGTGCAATATCAAAAATCCCCCGGATAGGGGGATTTTTTATTTGGTATCAACTGCGATTTATGATAAAATAATACTATTATAAATGGGATAGTAGGATATGAGAAAAATTACTACTGCAATGGTTTTAGCCGGATTGTTTTTGCCTAACCTATTGCATGCCGCATCACCGGATTTAACGCGCAAGGTGCCTAATAACAAATGCTATGGCGTGCGTGGTGATACATATACTGAAAATGTTTTGCAGGAAAGAGATTGGACGGAAAAATGTGATTACCGCTTGTTCTTTTTCAATGATATTGACAAAGTCGCAGAGGTTCCAGACGCACAATGTGTGGCAGAGATTACGGGGCTGCTGAATGAACAGCTAAGCAGTTTGTCGGGTAAAGATGTAATGTTTGTAATGGGATTAGCGGATTCGCGTGGTCGTGATAAATATAATATTAATTTAGCGCAGCGCAGAATGAACAATGTGTTGGACATGTTGGATCAGCAGCAGCGCACAAGCAAGCATGCTTCTAACAATTTGGAATTTTTTGTTGCTGGTGAATCTGATGATATGGCCCAATATGGCGGTGACGGTCGGACCAGTAATCCGCGTGAGCGTGCAGTATGTGTAATAATCAGTCGTTCCGGCGATCGTGACCCCAGACAAGAAGGATTTACAGCGATTACGTCATCTGTTTCAAATAAGACAGAGATGACAATAACAATCTCCAAAGGCAGCGCCCAGAAGTCGGAACAGCGGATAAAGAGTATTGCCGCCAACCTGCAAAACATGACTGCGAATCTGGGGAGCAGTGTTTGGAAAAACAAGGAAGGAAATTTTAATACATCACGTCTTGTATCAGATTCTGTGGCGGGTGTTGTATTGGGAACAGCCGGTGGTCTGATTACCAGTAACATTATAAAAAAGAATCAGGTAAAGGGTGGTTTTGAGGATATAAAGTGCACTGTCGGCGGCCAGATTGTCGCAGAATATGGCGATGATTTTTCTGTTGGAATGCGCTAAAAACATCCGGCATTCGCTAGATAAATAATCCCCGCGTTTGCGGGGGATTTATTTTATCGATTTGTTAATTGCAGTTCTATTCGACGGTTTTTCTGCAATGCTTGCGGGCTGCTGCCCAGTTCGACCGGATACATGTCGCCAAATCCACTGGGGACCAGACGGCGTCGTGATACACCCGCCGCGGCCAGCGCATCTGCCACCGCCGTTGCACGGCGCAGGGATAGCTCCGTATTATTACGATATCCGCGCGTGCCCGGGACAACCTGTTTTTTATCGGTATGGCCGTCAACACGTATTATCCAATTTACATCGGACGGAATTTTACTTTCGAAATCCTTTATAACATTTGCAATCAGGCGCAGCTGATTTTTCCCCTCCTGTGACAGGGTATATTCCCCGCTGGGGAACAATATGTCGCTGGATACTATAAAGCGGTCGCCGTCGGGCTGAACTGTGGTACGGTCACCCAATGCGGTCTTTATAGACTTGTAGAAATCCGACTGATATGCCTGAACATTTTGCAGTTCGGCAACTTTGTCCGCCAGGGCCTTGTTAAGACGCGATGACATTTCAACATATTGAATTTCCTGGTTGCGGGATTTTTCCTCTGCCGCGTCCAATGCCGCCTGAAGCTCAGATAGCTGCTGCGTCAGCTGGGCCCGCTGGGTCTGCATCTGTTCCTGCAGTTCTTTGCGTTGCTGTTCCAGGTCTGCTGCGGCCTCCTTGTCAATTGTTGCCTGATTCAGTTGGGCGGTCAGGCTATCTACCATGGCCTGCATGTCGCGTCCCTGGGTTTGCAGTTCGGCAACCTTGGACTCGTATGCGGTTACTAGGTCTTCGACACTCATATCCATTTGGGTCAGCTCGTCGGTCAGTTCTGCGTTGCTGCTCTCTAGATTTTCAAGCTCGGCCCGCGCCAAAATCAGCAGTCGTTTTGCCTCCTGCTCGTCCGCGGTCATCTGTTGAATTTTTTCCAACTGCTCCGCATTGGCTTGTTTTAGCTGCGTTACGGTTTTAGCGCCTGTGCGCTTGTTAAATACACTGGTGGTGGTCCATAAAAATACGAACACAATCAACAGGAAAATCAATATGATTACCAGGTTGGAAAACAAATCCACAAACCCGGGCCATGTGTTGGTTTTTTCACGAAAGCGAATGTTGAACATTTTTCCCTCCCTCCGTTTTAATCTTATTGCGCGTCCGTGTCGCGTACACGTGTGCGTGCGGCCAGATAATCTTCGAGTTCATTAAATATTGTGTTCTGTGCCAGTTGTAGCTGCAGCCCCAGGAAGCCCACGGTCAAGCTGCCGGCCAAGCCCATAAGAGAACTGGTAAATGCTGTTGCCATACCAGATAGTGGTCGCGCCAAGCCCGCCTGCATGGCATCCAGAACGGCGTCATCACTAAAGTTCAGGTTGCCAATTAAATCTGCAAAACCGCCAACTGTGACAACCAGCCCCCAAAATGTCCCAAGCAGGCCCAGGAAAACAAGTGTGTTCGTTATATAGCGTACCGATTCGCGTGAATCTTCCATGCGCAGCAATATCATATCCAGCATTGCCCCCAGTGTTGTTACCGGTACGCGCCCGCCACGGCGCATAATGATTGCCACCGGCCGCAGCAGGCGCGGGGGCAGGGCGGCGTTTTTATTTCCTTTGAAAAATGCGCGTGCCCAGCGGTATTCCGGCACCAGACGAAACATTTCGACAAAGCATAGTCCCACACCGAACAGCGCCGCCCCGATTATTATTCCATTAAGATAGATATTAGAAATCGCAATTTGCATGAACGGGGCCCAAAATAAAATCAGCCCGCACGCAAGCAATGCGGTAAAAAGGGCCATGCGGTTTAAAATTCTGTGAAAGCGACTCGTCATATAATCTCTCTGTTTATAGACGAATCATAGTAAATTTATGCGTGCCCGGTCAATATAAATTGTTGCGATATCTTTCCTTGTTGGCGGGCACTTTTTCTTACTTTCGGGGTGGGCGGATAATAAAAAGCTTGATTTTATTAAAATTTTCGACATAATTGTGAGCGTTCCTGCTGATGGCATGGGGTTGTCGGCTGTATAAGACCAAAGGAAATAAAATGGCTTATTATGAAAGTGTCTTGGTTTTCCGCCAGGACCTGACCGAACCGCAGGTTAAAGAAAAAGCGGCTAAATTTACTGAAATTATCAAAGAATTGGGTGGCGATGTTAAGGCGACTGAATTTTGGGGCTTGAAAAATCTGGCTTACATTATTCGTAAAAATCGCAAGGCTCACTATGTGATGCTGAACATTGAACTGCCGGGCGACAAGATTGCTGAACTGGAACGTCGTTCTCGTATTGATGAAGACGTAATCCGTTTCTTGAACGTTCGCGTTGATGAATTGGCGACCACTCCGTCGGTCATGATGAAAAAGAATAACGAAGAGGCAGAATAATGGCAGTTCGTGCAGCAATTTATCGTAAAAAATCAAACCCGTTAAAGGGAAAGGTTATTGACTACAAAGACATCAAGACTTTGTCGCACTATATCACAGAACGCGGCAAAATTGTACCGTCCCGTATCAGCGGTGTTTCCCAGAAAGACCAGCGTGCGTTGGCGACCGCTATCAAGCGTGCACGTCACTTGGGCCTGATGCCGTTTGTTCGCAATAATATCGGCTAAATAAAAAAAATAAATTTGGGGTAATACCTCTAACTTGGAAAAGGACAGATAAAATGAAAGTTATTTTAACAGAAAAAATTACAAAACTGGGCAATATCGGCGACACGGTTGAGGTAAAGACTGGTTTTGCACGCAATTTCCTGTTGCCAAATGGCAAGGCGATGCGTTGGAGCAAGGAAAACGTTGCACTGTTCGAAGCGAAAAAGGCCGAATTGCAGGCACGCTTTGATGCGGCGAAAAAGACTGCTGAATCTTATGTTGATGCGGTACGCAATGCAAAACTGCACATGATTCGCCAGGCGGGCGACACAGGCCAGCTGTATGGCTCTGTATCCAGCCGCGATATCGCGCGTATGCTGACAGAGATTGCAAATGTTCCGGTTACATCCGCACAGGTTATGCTGGGCAGCCCGATTAAATCCATCGGCTCATTCGACACCCAGATTGCACTGCACCCGGATGTTATTGTACCGGTAAAGATTTATGTCGCCCAGACCCAGGATGAAATTGATGCCTTGGTTGCCGGCAAAGTTCTGACATTCGGCACCAAGAAAGTCGAGGCAGAAGAGGAAGTCGAAGCACCGGCCGAAGAAGCGGCGGCCCAGGCCACCGAAACAGAAGCGGCGGCGGAATAATCCCATCCGATTCTATGAAAGAAAAAATCCCCGTTTGGGGATTTTTTTCTTCTAGATTTTAAGGCGTTTTTAGGATATAGTACCGATTGTAATAGGTGTTCTATTATATGGAAAGCTGTATTTCCATTGTACCCGCCTGCACAGGCGTTAAAAAAGCCAGGCCAATTACGGACTGGAAGCGTGGAAATATATTGAATACCACGTGAAACATGGTACATGTGAATACAGACTTCCAGTCCGCCTTCTTTATGGCGGTCTTTATATTTTTGTATGGCCAAATTGTTGTGGAAATCAATTGTGGCGTGCGATATAATAAAAGGCGTAGTAGAAAACCCTATTACAGAAGCGAGCTTGAAAACCTCGAGAGTAAGCTGCCTGTGCAGGCATTATTGCAACCAATCATTAGTTTGGTTGGAGTGTCCGATATATATAAATAAGGACAGATAGGCTTACTTATCGTTTTCAACTCCAACCACCCATATTTCTCGGTGGTTTTTTGTTAACTTGTAATGGGGGATTACTGGATAATGACTGGGCGAAAATATAACGCCTCTGAATTTGACACAAGGCTGGGGCACGCAATATCAATACAGCGTCGGATACGCGGACTGTCGCAAAAAGATTTGGCAAGACGCTTGGGAATTACGCACCAACAGGTTCAAAAGTATGAATCTGGCGACAATCGTATGACGGCGGCAACATTATATAAAATTGCCGAAATGTTTGAAATTAGTGTCGATAAGCTGGTATATGACGCGACCAGCAAATTTATGAATGATAAAATAATCCAGCAAACAATGGATTTAATGTATACGAAAATGGATGTTGCGCAACGCCGGTTAATTTTTAGCATGGCAACATATGTGGCCGGCGTTGCAACCGCATAAGACTATTTACCCCAGCGGGTGCCGATTATATATTCTGCGCGCAATGGTACGGACAGTTGGGCCACGTTTTCCATTTCAAATTTAATTTTTTCAGCAAAGTCGTGAGCCACAGATTCATCACATTCGAAAATCATTTCATCGTGAACCTGCATAATCATACGTATTTTATCAGCGTTGGGGCGCATCAGCTTTTCGTCAATCAATACCATTGCGCGACGCATCAGGTCGGCCTCGAACCCTTGGATTGGGGCGTTGACCGCCGCACGCATTGCGTATGCTCGCATGCGGGGATTTTTGGCCTCCGGTAATTCTATGCGGCGCCCCCATGGGGTGTACACGAATCCGTTGGCTAGCGCAAATTCTTTTGTGTCGTCTATGTATTTTTTTATCTCCGGCAGGCCCGCCATATATGAATTTATAATCTCGGCCGCTGCTGCGCGTGATACCCCCAGCTGGGTTGAGAGGCCAAACGATGATATCCCGTATATTATTGAAAAGTTTACGGTTTTCGCCGCACGACGCAGGTCTTTTGGGACACTTTGGTCGGTTGGGATGCCAAAGATTGTTCGGGCGGTTTGCTCGTGTATGTCTGTATCGGTGGCAAATGTGTCTTTGAATGTTTTTACGTTTGCCACGTCCGCCAACAAGCGCAGCTGTATCTGGGAATAATCGGCCGATATCAAAACGCGGCCTTTGGGGGCAACAAAGCATTTTCTTATTTCTTCGCCCAGCGCAGTTTTAATCGGAATATTTTGCAGATTGGGGTCGCGTGAAGACAGGCGTCCCGTATTTGTACTGGTCTGCATATATGTGGTGTGAATGCGACCGTCTGATGCAATTTGACGCGGCAATGCGTCGGCGTATGTCCCGGCCAGCTTCGCTATTGACCGCCAGTTAAGAATTTTCTCTATAATCGGGTGGGCATCCGTTAAATCATTTAGGGTTTCGGCATCTGTGCTGCGTTTTTTGTTAGCAGGCAAATTTAATTCATCAAATAAAACAGCCCCCAGTTGCTTTGGGCTTGCAATATTGAACTCGTGCCCGGCCATTTCCCATATTTGGCGTTCCAACTGTCCCAATTGTGTATGGAACACGCCCGATAGTTTCTGCAGTTCTGATTTGTTTACTAATACGCCCGCGCGCTCCATCTGTAGCAATATTGGTATTAAGGGGCGGTCACATTCTTCGTATAGCTTTTTCAACTGGGGCTGCTGTACCAGTTGGGGGTACATTTTTTCATACAGCGCATAGCATACAGTTGCATCTTCGGCGGCATATGGGGCGGCGGCCTCTATCGCGAGTGTGTCAAAGCGCCGGTCTGCATCTTTTATATTTTTTGCAAACAGTCCCGCAAAAGATATGTTTTCATGACCGATATATCTCATTGCAAGTTCATCCAGGCCATGTATATGTGCCGCGCCATGCAGGGCGTATGACAGCAGCATAGTATCGTCAATGGGGGCTATCTTTGATGTATCCCAGCCTTCGTTGGCAAGAATATGCAAATCAAATTTCATATTGTGCCCGACCTTTACAATCGCCGGATTTGTAAATATGGGCCATAATAATTCGTAAACGGTCGCTATATCCAGCTGATTTGGGGCCAGGGTATCACCTGCGAATAAATCGGCGCTGCCACTGCGATGACGCAGCGGGATATAGGCACCATGTGTTGAATCCGCCGCCAGTGAAATGCCGACCATGGTATCTGTCATTTGATTGAGGCCGGTGGTTTCCGTATCAAATGCGATTACAGATTTTACTCGCGCTAAAAAGGCAGCCAGTTCTTCGCGGGTCTGAATAACTTCATGTGTTATAGGGGCGGACTGTACCTTTTTGGTATCTTTGGGCTCAGGCGGCATCTCAACCGGGCATTCGGAGCCAGGATAGCTGGGGATTTCTGGCTGTGCGGCCGGATTATATTTTTCCAGCGGGAACAGCTTTTCTATTTTTGCCGCCAGCGAGTTGCTCTCCAGCTTTTCCCGCACAAATTCCAATGCCGCCGGTGTGTTAAATACAAATGGTGTTATTTGCAATCCCGCTAAGTCCACGTCGGTTTTAAGTGTCACCAATTTGCGAGATATATAGGCCATTTCGCGGTTGTCCTGTAACAGACCACGTATACGCTCGTTTTTTACCTGGTCCAGATTTTCATACAGCGCATCCAGCGAGCCGAACTGGTTTATTAACTCCGCCGCTTTTTTCGGTCCTATGCCCGGTACACCCGGAACGTTATCCGATGAATCCCCCATAAGGCTTTGGACATCCACAACGCGGTCTGGTGTTACGCCGAATTTTTCAAGTACTTGGGGCTCCCGTATTTCGCGGCCTTTCATACCGTCATATAGATATACGCAATCCGAGACCAGTTGCATTAAGTCCTTGTCGCTGGTGATTACACGGGTTGCGTCATGCGCGGTACAGTTTTCCCGCGCCAGTGTTGCGATAACATCGTCGGCCTCGACGCCCGGCATGCATAACACCGGCATTCCCACCGCCGCCATTCCGGCGCGTATCAGTGCACCCTGGCTGATTAAATCAGCGGGTGTTTCGCTGCGGTTTGCCTTGTAATTGCTGTATATATCTTGGCGAAATGTGATGCGCGATGCATCAAAGATGCATACAAAAGAATCCGATGGTTTTGCCGCAGCCAATATCGGCAAAATCATATTAAAGAAGCCATATACGGCACCGGTCGGTGTGCCGTCACTGCGTGTAAGGCGGCTGTGCACGCCATAATATGCGCGAAAAAGCAAAGAATTTCCGTCAATCAGTGTCAGCATGTCGTACCCGCCCCTTGGAGTTTATAGGGGGCCGTGGCCCCCTATGGTTATTAGAATATATAGCGCAGCTTTACACGTGCGTCATAATGCAGGATATCGGCATCCTTGCTGCCCGCGGTAAATGCGTCCGGTACGTAGAGTGCGCGTGCCTCCGCGTCGATTTTAAACGGTAATACCGGGATATCAAATGTCAGGCCCAACATACCCTGATATGCGACCGTGCTTTCGATATCCGGGCCGTTGTCAACGTCGCCATGGAACATGGCACCGACACCCGCACCAATATACGGATTTATCAGCAGCATAGGCATTTTCAAATAAACATTACCCATTGCAATATGTGCAGTAATGTCTTTGTCATTTAAATAGTTATATTCACCTTCTATGCGGATGAATGGAACATCCAAACCGATTAAGGCACCATAAGACTGAGCCATGTCGGAATGAGTATCGCCGTCAATAAATGTTGTAACGCCGCCAACACCCGCAGTGGCACCGACATAAGGGTCAAACAACAGGTTTGCATGCGCCGTTGCACCGGAAAACATAATCACGGCTGCGGTTAAAAAGCCTGCATATTTTAATTTCATATTTATCTCCTTTCTGTGATATTATAATAGAAAAAAGAGACGGATATATGCAAGAAAATAAACCTGTTTTAGTTGTGGGCCTGGGCAATCCGGGGGCGGAATATGCACGTACGCGTCACAATGTGGGCTTTATGGCGGTGGTGCGTTTGGCCGGGCCGGATGCGATATGGAAAAATGAAAAAAATGCACGCACGTCGTCGCAAAATATTGACGGGCGGCGTGTAATATTTGCGATGCCGCAAACATTTATGAATCTGTCTGGGAATGCGGTTGGGCCATTGATGGCGTTTTATAAAATTCCGCTGGAAAATCTGATTGTTATTCATGATGAAATGGATTTGCCGATTGGAAAAATGCGTGAAAAAATAGGTGGCGGCAGTGCAGGGCACAACGGTATAAAATCAATAGATAGGGCGGTTGGCAACGAATATCGCCGTATTAGAATTGGCATCGGTCATCCGCGTGAACTGGGGCTGGCGATGTCGCCGGCTGATTGGGTTTTGGGAAAATTTACCGACGCGCAAATGCAGGACGTCGGCAAGGTTATTGATGATATAAATCTGTTTTAGCTGCCGCTGCTATAGTTAATTTTGTCAGTTCCAGGCAGTGTAAAGCAGCCATAGTCGTCACAAAAGCATGTTGCATTTTCTTTGACGCACTCTTCGGCACTGCTGTATGTCTTTCCGCCATTAGACTGTATAAAACAGTCGGCAATTGTTGTTGTCCCTGGTTTAGATGTAGAGCCCATAGGACATTTTTCGCAACGCGCGTTCTGTTCATTAGAATGATAATAGCCTGCATCTGCTGGGGTGCAAGCAGCTAGATTATTTTCTTTGGCGCATAATCCTGCATTGCATTTAATGGCGGTAGTTTCACAGTTACCCCATTGGGTATTGGTTCCTTCATTCGCTGTTCTTTTACAGCTGGAAGAATAGGTGCCATTATTATCGCTTGATACCTTAGTACAAATACAATCATCGTATCTATATTGATTTTCCCAACTATATTGTCCCTCTATCGTCCCATCACAGTTTCCCAGTTTGTTTTCACAATCTCCTCTGTTTGCTGCGCAGTCACGGCCATATTGTATGCCGCATATATTTCCTAAATTTTCTAAATGTCTGTCGTCACCACAATTAGTTATAAAGCATTCGCTATATTCACTGGTTGAGTTGTTCCAAAACTTAAGTCCTTCAAACGTGCCTTTAAAAGTCAAATGTTTTGTGCACGATTGCTTGTTTGAAATGCATTTGCCGTTATACTCATGATAGCCGCTACATTTGTCATTGGTATTGTCGCATTGAATTGTAAAAGAGCAGTTGTTGTTATATGAAGCTGTTGTGCTAGTAGGTTTTTTAGTGCCGTTATCAATATCTTCTTGCTTGCATTCTTTGTAGCAGGCATTTATGTTTTCTGATTTTTTTGGAGATAAAGGATGGCTGCTTGGGCAGCTTGTTTTATTATTTTCTCTACAATAATGATTTTCCGGACAGTCTGTACAGCCCAAAGCACCTTCTTTATATTGACCTGCAGGACATTCGGCTGCCAATGATGCAGTATAAGGAAATATACAAGCAATAAATAAAGTGGCGAGAATTTTCTTCATTTGATTTTATATTAAAAAAGCATGTAACTTTTAGCAACAAAAAAATCCGTCCATATGGACGGATTTTTTTATTTTTGATTTTGCTTGTTAATTGTCCAGCCTTGCTTTACATACCACAAGCTATCTTCTTTTAATATTACACCGGGCTCAAACTGAAAATTTCCACGGCCTTTGATTTTATTTGGTGCAATTTGGAATCTTTCCGTAAAAAATCTTCGTTGATTTGATATATTTTCTGTAGAGGCATTTGTATAGTCGCCACCATTTACTACGGATAAATAAACTATTCTTACAGTTGGGTCAGCTACGTGCTTTTTTATATTGTCTATTTCTACTTCTTCATACCAGTCCTGAAAAAATTTTAGTTCTACGTCGTGCTGGACTGGGGTTGGCTCGTCTTCCTTATCGCACGATGACATAAAACCTGCGCCGGCAATTGCCAATATCGGCAGGGCACGTTTAATATTGTATTTAAAATTTTTTGTAAAGCGCATTTGGTCGCTCCTTTGTTTTTTAGGGGCGGGTGAGCGGACAATATTCCTGATATAGGTACGAAAAAATCCGGCAAAAGGCCGGATTTTCCCCAATCAGAACTTGTTCGCACCGAATTCGCCCCGGTGCATGGTTGGGCCGTATGACGCACCCTGACCCCAGGCCGGCGTATTACCAGATGCAGATTGCACCGTGGTATTATACGAATAAAGTCTGTATGTCATATGCAACATATAACCCCGTTGTTATTAGGTAATTATTACCTGTACTGTTATTTTACAGCACAATCTGTGGATTTGTCAAGGGGATAAAGTTCCTAACGGTCTGGGCTATTCCTGGGGCGGTTCAGGTGGTGTAACATCCAGGTTTATCATCCAGTTGACTGGCGGCGGGTTGCATTCAGTTTCCTCAGAGATATACCATTTGTTTGTTGCGCTGTCATATTTGCATGTGCCGTTGGCGGTTTGATATGACATGAACGAATCGCTTTTATGTGGGTCAATATAGGCGCCATTGATGCTAACATATACGAAGCGACCGTTGCATTTTATAGTTTGACCGCTGGGATAGCTTTCTGTTTGATTATCGCCAGTTACGCCTGCGCCTTGATTTGGCACGCATACCAAGCCTGTGGTGATGTTATTAACACTTACACCTTTTACAATGATGTGCGGGGTGCTTTTAGTTTCAGGCCGACATATATTTGTGGGCATGGTAGTTGCTGAGCCATAGACCACAGTTGTTGTGTTGGGGCGATTAAAACTGCCGATGCAGCATTTGCCGAATGCCAGGCTGCTGTTTGATGCACCGGGTATGCCTGATGGTCCCGCTGGCCCGATGCGGCAGCAATTAGATTCTTTATCGTCAGATGCAATCATGCTATGCGGATAGAATCTAGTATAGTTTTCGGCGGCGGGGCAATAATTACCTACCGAGTCAAAGTCTTCATTGCTAATACAGATAATGTCATTATTCTCACTGAGAGATGACGAATAGCCAGCAGGGCATGATGTATCGCGACAGCTGTCGGATAGGGTGTCTGTGCCGGTATTTTTGGCAAACCATGACAGCAGCGTCGAACTGTTGGAATTCTGTGGGGTTAAAATTCTATTATGATTGTCCTTTTTGTCAATAGGGGCTATCGGTTCTGCTTCGCAATTACCCCAAATCTTTTCTGCAATGCGACAGTTGCGACATTCAAAGGATTCGGGATTTGAGCATTCCGTTTGGCATATATCATGGACGCATATTTCCGTACTGGATACAGGGTTTTTATAGCAGTTCGGGTCAGTTGTTACGCCGCTGCCATAAAGTTCGGTATAAAAGTTACCGTTAGCTGGCTTTACTAAGCTGAATATATTATTTATGGCGTCTTCGCCAGCTTCGTTGACGCACTTTAGTACCTCCGGCCAGCAGCTGGTACGGTTAATAATAGACTTGCGGTTAATAGAGTTCTGAATGTTTTCGCACATAGCAAAGTTACCAGAAATGGATTTGCATGCCTGAATAATGCAGGCGCGGCCAACCTCGCGGCAGGTTTGCAGAATTGTTTCATAGGTTTTGCTGGTGGCAATTTCAGACATACCACCAACCCAGTCTTCATCTTGACCTTCGCCCTGGGTTGTTTTAAGCAGCGCGGTACATGCGTTTTGAACACTGGCGCACATGTCGTTAACGGTCTTGTCCGCCTTTACACCAAATGTAGAAAGCGCACGCGCATCAAAATCCGCCAGTGATTTTGCAGTATTTGACAGGCATTGCGTGGTAAGTGTTGTACAGCTTTGGCGCACTTCTTCAAGCTTGGAATCCTGGGCCAGTTTGATTTGCGCCAGTGCATCTTCAATAAATTCATCCCAGACATAGTCGGAAATATCCTGGCAGTTTTCCATAGCTGGTTCCAGATATTTTTTCTTTGAATTCAGATACGAAACAAAGCGGTCGTTGCCGGGTGCGCTGGTCCATGTCTGGTCCCCTTCGGGACGTGTAATAAGTGAGGACAGATTAACCAAATCCGTTGTTAAGAATGCCTGGCCGGTTGACGGGTCAATATAGCGGCCCGACATATCAAGACACTTTTCCAGGTCGTCGCCGCAAACTGATGTTTCCGACAACTGGGCCAGCATTTTTTTCTTGCATGTAAGAATATCGTCCGAGTTGCGCTTTTGATGTATATCCAGGCGGGAAATATCGAGCAGGGCCCCCCCCCTCGCGTATTTTTTCACGTGCCTGGTCGGATTGGGTTTCAAATGATTTTGCAACGGTATTGCAATCTTGCTCAATCGTCATCTGATAGCCGCTTTCCGCGATAGCCAGTGCCTCGTCATCGCAAACCTCGGCCGCCATTTCGCGACATATCGGCAGTGCGGCATTATACAGTGCAACCCCTTCTTTGGATGTGGTAGATACCCCCATAAGCGAGTCAACACTGTCAAATGCAGCATCCGTGTTCAGTGACAGGGATATTGCCGATAGGCCCTGATTAAACGAATCGCTGCCGCCGGCATTTAACTTTTTAGATATTTCATCGAGTATTTTCTTCGAACCCGATGTATCCTTTGTCTGGTTGTATGCGTTTTCACCCTCTGTTGCGGTAAAGAGCGCATCGGCGTCTTCTTTGTCCATGTTTACCGTCAGCAGGCGCTGGTTAAAGTCAAGCAGCTTGTCCTCAACATTCGAAAGGCTTTTTTTCACGCGGTCAAATTCATGCAGGCGTGAAGAGCATGCGCACCGCTTTAGCTGGGCGTCCTTGTTGGCGCAAAATTCATCCATGCAGTCATAATAGACCTGGCGACAGGTTTGGTAGTCGCGGCCCATTATAGTTTCGCGCAGTTCATTGGTCGCGGCGGCGGCGCGCGATATAGTTGCGCCCCCCGTGGTGCGCGCACGTGACGCGGTTGCGGTCACACCGCGCGCCGGGGCGGCCGCGCTGCGTGATGCAGATGCGGGGCGTCCGGATATGGCGCTGCGTGATGTTGTTGGCTGGGGCGTGGCACTGCGCGTCGTTGTGGTGGCGCCGACCGACGGGCGTGGTGCGACGTTAATAACCGTTCCGCTGCGCGGGGAAATGGCGGCCCTGGATGATATTGTTTCCGCATTGGCGCGTCCGGCATCTGATACTGTTGCGGTGCGCGCGCCAACCGTGCGTGGTGATGTTGTCCCGGTGGCATTTTTTGTTGTTGTGGTATTTAGGCGTGATGTTGCCGCCTGCGAGCGCTGAGCCGTATCGGCCGATTTTACCTGCTGTCTGGATTGGGTGGGCGCGGATGTTGTGCCGGATGCGCGCCGCGTTGCCGCGCGTGCGGTCGTATCGTCATCAGCGGCCATTGCGCCATAAAACGCAATGCAGCCAAGGCATACGGTAAAAAGCAGATAGCGTCCTTTCATTCTTTATTTATAAAGTTTAGCAGAATTAGGAAATATCGGGCAAGGGGAAAATAGGGGGAGCTTAGATTAAAATCAGTGGTGCGGATAGGGGGACTTGAACCCCCAAGGATTGCTCCACAGCATCCTTAGTGCTGCGCGTCTACCAGTTTCGCCATATCCGCGTTGGTTTAATATGCGTAAAAAATTACGTTTTTATTTTTAGCCTTTTTATGTTAAAATGTCCATTGAAATTATAACACAGGGTACAAATAAATGAATAAATTACCAAAATTCTTGCTAAGGTGTTCTATTTTTGCGCTGGCACCGATTGCGGCGAACGCGGCCGGGACATACTATACAGGCAACTATCAGTCGCCACAGCAGCGCTATTCGAACCAGTCTTACTCGTCTCAGCGCGGGGGAACATACACCCAAAACGGTGTGACATATAACCGCGTGCCCCAGGGGGGATATAACAATGCGGCGTATGCGTCCACCCGCTATGGCCAGACGGCGCGCCCGAACACGGCCCAGAATAATAATGCGGCCACTGCGCCGGCACGTAATGCGTCGGCCAAGAAAGGCAACGGCTTTACATTTGGTGGCGGCATCTCGCGTGAGGCGGCAATGTGGAAGTTCGAGATGAAAGATTCCGCGTCGATTTTGCGCTATGACGATGTTGCGTGGAATGTTTTGGATTTAAATGGTGCGTACGAGTTTAATGCGGGTAATCTGACGTTAAAGGTGGATGCCGGCTTTAAATACGGCATGCAATCGGGCGAGTCCAGCATGACCGACGACGACATAACCAAGGGCGGATATTTTATTACCCAGTGGATTGATGCCAAGGATAACAGCGTAATCGGCGACCAGATTGGCCACGCCCTGTCGATTGGGACCAGTGACGGCGGCAAGATGTACGGGTTTAACGTTGGTTTTGGTATGGTTGATGTGTTTAAACTGGGCAATGTAAAGTTTACGCCGTCTGTGGGATATCGTTACCTGAAGTATGAACTGGAAACGAAAAAGAATTATGGTCTGGCGGTTGATACGGCGGCATGCTTTACCGTCGAGGGCAGTGACGAAGTTCAGTGTGACCCGGCGATAATTGTTCATTATAGCGATGGCTCGCAGCAGATTTTGTGGCGCGATAATATTAACAACAAAATGGAAATCGCCCCCAATGCGCAGTACATAGACACCCAGGGCACATATTATTATCAGCAGCCCGGGACCAGCCATTCATACGAGGTCGAATGGTCGGGGCCATATATTGCAATGGATATGGCGTATGATATTAACCAGTACAATTCTGTTACCGGTCGTGTAGAGTTGGGTTTCCCCGGATATAAGTCCACCGGCGACCAGCCGTATCGCTTTGACTGGCAGCATCCCAAGAGTGTAGAGGACAAGGCAAATATGTTCTCGGCTCTGCATTTGGGGTTGGGGGCCCAGTGGATGACCTCGCTGACGGATATGATATCGCTGTCGCTGGGGGTAACGTATGATTATTATACGGTAAGTGATGCGGATGCAAAAACATACCTGAATCCGGAATACTATACAGGTCTGTATAATGATTTGTTAAAGCAGTGGGAGGACGCAGGCAAGACCGAGGCCGACATGCTGAATTCAGAGACCGGCGACCCGGCGGCGATAAATATCAAGAACCTGGAATCTGAATGTCCAGGTTGGGTATGTTCGGCCAACGGCGAGATAGAATCGTTCTATAAATCACTTGGCGTGCGTCTGGGTATTGTGGCGCGCTTCTAAAGTAAAAGAATATGTTAAAAAAAGCGTTGTTTTTAATAGTGACGTTGGCGTTTGCAGGCAGTGCAAGCGCTGCGTCGCGTGTTTATTCCGGCACGGCCGCGGTTAATGTAACCAGTGAAACGGCCGCGGCGGCCAAGAACATTGCCCTGGATAATGCGCGCCGCCAGATTGTGCGTGATGCGCTGTCGCCATATACGGACAAAGATGCGTTGGCTGCGGCGATAAAGGATGCATCGGCGTCGGATTTAACAAATCTGATTGCCACATCCAGCATCGACGGCGAGCAGCAGTCGGCGACCACTTATTCGGCACATATTACAATGACGCTGGATAATGCGGCGGTGCGGCGCTGGCTGAATGCGAATAATATACAAAGCTGGCTGCCGGACAATACGGACGGCGACCAGGTAATGGTTGTTGTTACCCTGCGTGACCGTGTTGGTGATTGGATGCAATTGAATCAAATCGCCCGGGGTGAAAATATTGATTTAAACACCCGCAATATCAGTGGAAATCAGTTAACAATGTCTATTCCCGAATCGGGGCGTCGTATGTTTGTATCTGCTGCACACAGTGCCGGTTGGCAGGCGACCGATGACGGTGGTCTATTACGTATCTGGAAATAATGTTCAAGAAAGTTTTACCGTTTTTTGTATTAACAGCAATATTGCCGGCAGCGGCATACGCCGATAATCCGGACGAGATAGCATTGTACCTAAATATTCGTCGCATTGGCCTGGAAATGTCGAAAACCCAGGTACGCCATGCCGCACAATATCAGGATTCGCCGATACAGGCCCTGAAGGCGGACAGCCAGGATTTTGTCAAGGGGGTGTTGGACACCGCGCTGGAGTACAAGCACAACAAGTTCAAATGGGACAACAGCCTGTTTATGGAATACGGTAAAACAACGCTAAAACCCTATAATGAGCCCGCCACGACCAGTGAAAACGCCGACAAGATATTGCTGTCGAGCGATATGTCATGGGCATGCTGGAAATGGGGCCAGTTCAGCTTTGGTCCGACGGTCCGCGGCGCGTATGAAACGGAATTCGCCGCCAGTGGCGATGCACCGCGCCAGAATCTGGTTCGTGCGAATGCGGGTATGTCGCTGTTTGACCATCCGATAATAAAGAGCCTTTATTTAACCGGCGTATATGAATACGATTTTACGTATTCTGATGATAAAATCAGTAAGACGGCGGCGGAATTGGGCTGGCGTTTGGAATACAAACTGCGCGAGGGGGTAAAGTTCCACAGCAACGGATATTATCGCGAGTATTTGTCGTATTCCAGCTATATAGCAACCGACCTGGAACGTGATTTTAACGCAACCGTTCGTATGGATACGAATCTGTGGAACAAGTTCACATTGGGCCCATACGTACAATATCGTCGTGCCAAGGCACGCGGTGCCGACCAGTATGGCAGTAATTTTATAATCGGAATATCATTTAACTATATAAATCGTTTTGGTATTATCGACGTTACAAACGATGATAAAAAATAATTAAACCCGGCGGCAATGCGGCCCGGTACCAGCACCAGAGCCGGGGATAGCGCCGCCGGGCCATAAAGTGTAAGACATTAAG
>WSMU01000009.1 GCA_013316395.1 Alphaproteobacteria bacterium
TATACCCTGTATCCTCAGATGAACGTATCGGCAGCACACCAAACAGCAGCCATTTTATACGGGCGGGCTCAAACCATATTATTTTCATCAAAGGCAGTATCCCCAGTAGCTTGAATTCAATTTTATAGCTATTATACTTTATCCCAAGCAGCTTATTAAGCGTGCTGTTTTGCATGGTTTTTGCAACCTGGCGGTAAAAGGGGTTTATAAAGCATTCGTCCCCAGGCAGCGATGCGATAAAGCCACGCAATGCATTCCAGAACTGCATCTGGGCCGGGCGAGTACGAGCCAGCATACCATAATGAATCAATGACTCACGCATAATCATTTCCAACAGCGCGGCCTTATAAAAATCGCGGTTGACTATATTCTGCGCTGTGGATAGCTCGCCGTAAAGGCGCGAAAAATTATCCAGCATATCCATCGCATTGCGAACACGATTTACTTTATTATTCATTATGCTGCTGTTACGCTGGCGATAGAAAAGGAACGAAAACGGCTGAAAAACAATTTTACGGCTTAGCGCAACCGCACTAAATGTAAACGGCATATCCTCCAGATGCTTCCCCTCGTAAAACTCCAGATTGTTGTCCGTAATCAAGGTACGCTTATACAACTTGTTCCAAACCGCACAGGCACTTAGTATTCTGATTTTATCCTGATGCTTTGTAATCACACTCTTTTTATCTGCAAAGTTTCGATAATGGGTCACGCCTATCTGCATTTGGCAATCATCCCAGTACCAAATGTCATTGCCAATAACCAAATCGGCATCCATATCCTGGGCACGAAGATACATTGAACCATAGTAGTCTGATGCTACAAAATCATCCGAGTCAAGAAAAGCAATATATTCACCACTGGCGTATTTCAGACCGGCATTTCTGGCCGCGGATGGGCCGGCATTATCCTGGGATATTATACGTATGCGGCTATCTTGTTTCGCATATTTATTCAAAACATCAAGCGTTGAATCAGTAGAACCATCATTTACACATATTATTTCCAAATCAGGCATCGTCTGGCCGCGAACGCTATCCAGGCATTGCCCCACGTATTTTTCAACGTTATAACAAGGTATTATTACAGATACTTTTATCTTATTGCTCATGATTAACCTTTAGAACTTCACGCTTTTCTTGTAACGACGAACCTTTATACCGAATATGTATGTTGTATATTCGACCGTATCCGGCGGCAGGAAAGAATTTTTTACCGTCACAACCGGAATCCCCATGAACCACCACTTTTTATAATCCACATATTCGGTTGTTCCGAATACATAGGGGCCATATCGGCGCCATAAAAACGTCAGCGGATGACGACGGCGCAAAAACGCATCTGATGCCTTCAAGAAATCACGACGGCCCTGCTTTAGACGCGCAGCCTTTTCGCGGGCGATATAGCTTTCGGGATGACGAACAAACACATTAAGCGGACGACGCAACAACGCAATTTTATTATCAAAGGCAACCTGACGCCACAGCCAGAAATCCAGCCATGGCCCAACCGGCGTGTTAAAGTCCAGCCCACGTAAAACATCCGCCCTTACCATTACCGATGAAAATGTCACCACCAGCAGGTTAGGTGTAAAATACTTGAATACATTTTTACGGTTTTTCACCAGCATACGATATGTAAAGTCCATATATCGCCTGTCCCAGACGGTATCGCCAATCCACTGAATTTCATTCACAATCAGGGCCGCATCCTTATCCCGGTCGGCCAGTTGAATCTTTTCTGCGATATTATCCGGCAGGTAATAATCATCACTTTCGCAAAAGGCAATCCATTTCCCACGGCATTTCCCCAGCGCCAGTTGCAGCGTCGCCGATAATCCACGGTTTTCATTCCCGGGATGCGTATATAAAAATACATTCGGATACTGCTTTACATATTTGTTTATTATATCCAACGAACCATCGCGTGAGCCGTCATCAACCACAATAATTTCTATGTTCTTATATGTTTGGCCAACCAAACTCTCGAGTGTTTTGCCGATATACTTCTCGTAATTATATGATGCAACGATAACCGATACCAATGGTTCTTTAATATCCGCCATTTTTATATCCCCCAATTCCAATACCGTACTTGTCAAACAAAGATATTCCGAAAACTCGCATTGCCATTTCAGGCAAAAATATTATTTTTATTTGTCGCAATCCCCGCATTTTTACGCGCAACGGCCGCGCCAGAACCAATGCCGCACGCTGGGCCGGGGTATGCCATATCAGACGGCGAACACGACCGATTTGCCATGGCGCCACGCGGCCGGAAAATAATGGCACGTACAAGCTGTTGTCGGCATACGGCGACTTTTTTACCGCAAACATTGCCCGAATATCATCAGGTTCCGGCATAGATACATACGTTGTTATAAGATTAAAAATCTGGGCCGGTTCAATAAACAAATCCCGCCCCGCAAAGAACTTTGCCACATCCCCGGCAAAGGCAAGTGCACCGGCCTCTATCCGGCGGCAGATTTCATGACGGGCGGCCTCGGCCGGGTTTTGAACCTGCTGGTGGACGGGCATGCCGTCACGCATGGTAATTATCGGATTTTCGGGTGCGGAAAAAATTAGTTCCATTAAATCACACTTGTTCCCAGATAAAAATGCATCGCGCATGTGATTTTCCAGAAAATCGCTGTGTTCGAAATCCAACAGGCATTTGCGCCCCGGCAATGTCAGCCAATAAAAACCATGCGTACGAACACCGGATTCTTTTTCTATCAGGCGCTGGCCCGACATCTGGCCGCTGATTGTGTCAACAACACCGACACGGTCCGCGCCGGCGGTCGCCGAACGGATATAGTCACAATAACCGGTCCGCTGCTTTTCTGCGGCCGCCATTTCTTCAAACGATGCACGGTTCGCATCAATATATGCCGCCGGCGTCAGTTCACCCGTATTCTGCTTAAAGTATTCGCAGATTATGCGGGGCTGCTCCGGCAGATTGGGGTCATAATCCAGATTGGCGGTGTAATTCAATACACGCGGTGCATAAACATAGCTGTTTTTTATCTCGCCCCGGTTGATTGTATTAAAGACCTTTTGTACCAGGTAGCCATCGCGGGCAATAAACAGAATATTTTTTAATCCACATTCCGTTGCCCTGTTATAAATCCAGCGCGCATAGGCGTATGCCACCGGCCCAGCATAGCGGTATCCGAAATCGGTCCAATAATCACCAAACGACGAGCGTGCAGCACACATAGCCGTTATAATAGACGCCCCCAGGCCCGGATTGGCGGCATAGAAAGACGCTGCTTTTTTATTTTTAACCATATACGAATCCGCAACGCGAGTATATAGATATGCACTTATACCGTTGCGGCGGGCCTGCTCAAAATCAGAATGCTTGTTATCACCAATATGCAGAACTTTATTCGGCGCAACATCTAAATCAGCCAGGATATACCCGTACATATCGCCGCGGTCTTTGCGATGATTTATTTCATTTGACAGGTATAGTTTGTGATAACCCACAAAACCATTTTTAGAAAGGGTGCGCTCTATAAACTCCTGTGGCAGGTACATGTCACTTGCGATAATTACACGCTTGCCGGCGGCAATGGCGAAATCATAAATTTCCTTCATTTTGGGATTTGCAGTCAGAATATTATATTCCCAATCCATTTCGGCGGCCTGCATATCTGCAAAATCCCCTGGCACAGAATATATATCGACCAGGCGTGCCTCACGCGTGGTGCCATGGGTGCGGTAAAACGCGGCCTCGGCCCCGGTGCGCCATGCGACAAAGCCCGGCTTTTTATATGCGCGCTCCATATGAACGAACATATCTGCGGGATTAACATACGGCCGCAGCAGCAATGTATCAAATATATCAAAAGATATGATATCAAAAGACTGTATTAACTTTTTTAACGCGACCACATTCATAATCATCTCCAAAAAATACGAAATACAGGTATAGCTTCAAACAGCAAAACCCTGTTGTTTTTTATCTTTAACAGCGGCACAACACCAAAAAGACGCAGACGAAATATCGTTATGCCCGCCGTATCCGAATGCTGCATTTCCCGATAATATGCAGGGAAGCTGTTTCGCAAATCCAGCGCGATTGCACGATGCGCCGCCGTCATTCGGGCGTTTTGAACAATCGATGTGCGATTATCATGATTGCGATATTTTACCAGGACACGCTGAATATTATAAAACCGGGTAACCGCCATCAGACGCGCCCACAGGCGATAGTCTTCGGCCGGGGAAAAGTAAGCCTCGTAACAAATGTTGTTTTCATCCAGTACGGATTTGCGTATCATGGCGGCACTGTGTGCGACACAGCAATCACGCATCGTCATAATCTTAATATCCGTATCATTTTCAGGTGCCGTCAAGATGCATTCCGTACCGTTTATGCCAAACACCTCCAGCAGGCCAGAAACAACCCCGACAGCCGGATTTGAATCCAGAAATTCAACCTGAGCCGCCAGGCGGTCGGTCACACAGATATCGTCATGGTCGAAAATTGCGATGTATTCCCCACGCGCCAGCCCCAGCAGTTTGTTGCGGGATGCAGAAATTCCCATGTTTTTATCATTTTTAACATAGCGGATACGCGTATCATCAAAAGACGCCACCAGCGCATCCAATGCCTTGTTTTCTGGGGAATCATTTAAAATAATAAACTCAAAATCAGAAAATGTTTGATTTAGTACGGACTCGATGCATTCCCGCAAGTGGCAAACATCCGTATTATAAATCGGAGTTAAAACAGATACTTTTGGGGTTGCCATGCAAAATCCTTAAACTACCAAACCATGCAAAATATATATAATATGATATTATAAACAATTACACAGTTTATTATTCCTATCTTTGCTGAGCACTGAACAATGCCCCACAGTTATTCTGGCGATGGGTGTTCAAACAACCATAATCCCTAGCAGATTTATGATTCCAGCCATCTTGCGACCCGGCCGCACCCATCAAAACAGTATGAAACGCCTCAATCTAGGGACCGTTAGATTGATACACTTTTCAGGGGTCAGTTTATAAGAATATTCCCCAGAAGTCAACCTATTTTATGTGTTCCAATCTAACGGTCCCTAGATTGGTATAGCAAGGGTTAGAAGCATGAAAATGAAAGAAATCAAAGTATCCGTTATTGTTCCTGTCTATAATGTTGAACCATATCTGCCGCGCTGTCTTGATTCCTTAATCGGCCAAACATTACAGGATATTGAAATTATATGTATTGATGACTGCTCTACGGACAAATCACTGGAAATACTGCATGATTATATGAAAAAAGACCCGCGGGTAAAGGTAATCGAACTGAGCCAAAACAGTGGGGTTGCAACCGCCCGAAATGCTGGAATCGACGCCGCACGGGGCAAATACATGGGATTTGTGGATTCCGATGACTATGTTGATTTGGACTTTTACGAAAAGCTGTACCTATGCGCTATGACAACGGGGGCAGATATCGTTAAATCAAATGCAAAAATAACAGAATACAACAAGACAAAGCGCTTTGACGACACGCACATTACCAGAATCCGTAATTATGGGAAATGGCGCTTTTTGTATCAGTGGTGGACCGGCCTGTACAATGCAAAAATGATAAAAGATGCCAAAATTCATTTCCCCAAAGATATTATCAGCGGCCAGGACATCGTTTTTTTGACCGAATGCGTAAAAAACGCCAATTCTGTCATAATATGCCAGGATACTTTTTATCACTATATCCGGCGCGAAGACAGTCTGGATGAGCAGATATTGCCACCTAAAAAAATTGAATCCAAGGCCAAAGCGGTACGAATGATTTGCGATATGTATAATCAGGCAGATATGCCCGATAGCGAATATCTGATTTGCTATAATGACCGTTTTAATCTTCTAAAAACCCTTTTTGAGCGTAATACCAAGCGCGAATGTCGCGAATTGGTAGCCCGCAATATGATAGATGTATATGCGGCATGCAAAAAGCGCCCGGAATTTATCGATGCCCACATCCGCTTTGACAGCAGAAACGCCGGATATGCAAAGTATCTGCAGTCTTATGACTGGGCGGGGTTGTATGAATATCTATCCAGTATAAAAATCGCCGCAAATGACGGTCCTGGGACTGCGGCAGGGTCGCGTGAAACAAAGGTAATATGGCTGCTGGGGGCGATTCCGGTACTAAAAATCAAAAAAGATTCCAAATATACCGCTGTAAAGCTATTCGGCGTAATTGACCTGTTTAGGCTTAAGCATACGCCGAATGAAACGCGTCTGATCGTAATGTATATACCTATCATAAGGATAAAAACAAAATGAATACCGCTCAAAATATTGTAAATGTTTGTATCGCCAGTGATAATAACTATGCACCGCTGATTGCAACGACGATTGCGTCAGTATGCTTTAACACAACGCGATATGTTAAATTTTGGTGCCTGGAATCGGGCATCAGCGACATGAACAAGCGTCTGATTGATTCCTTGCATGGGCGATTTTCAAATTTTGAAATAGAATACATTACGATAAAGCCCCAGCTTATCAATGATTTTGCCAGCCGAATTGCAACATCTGGACATATTTCGCCAGATACTTACTCGCGGTTGTTTATTCCGGACCTGTTCCCCAAAATGCAAAAAATGGTTTATCTGGATGTTGACTTGATTGCAACGGGCGATATAGGCGAACTGTATGACATTGATTTGGGGCGCTATGAACTGGGGGCGGTTGCCGCCGATTATGGTGTTGATAAATCCAAATGGTTCCAAAATATGGAAATGAATAACGCGCACCAGTATTTTAATGCAGGTGTTTTGCTGATGAATCCCATGGAAATGCATAATAATGGCTTCCTGGGTCAGATTTCTGAAATCGCCAACAAGTACTCTAAGTACATTGTCTTGGGCGACCAGGATTTATTAAACCGCCACTATAATCACGATTACTTAGAACTGCCATGGCGGTTTAATTTGACAACACGATTTATAGAAATGGAACTTGGGCACAAAGACTTGGCACACCAAGAGCAGATGAAGGCCGAGTACTCAAAAGGTGTAATACGGCATTTCGAATCCAGCAAAAAGCCTTGGAACGCAGAGCGCAATGAATGCAACGGCGCAAAAATTAAAAACATGTCGGATTTTTGGGCTGTGGCCGCGATGACACCCTATCTGACATGGTTCGAGCGCCAGTTTCAAATCAGCAAGCTGGAGCGAGTTCAGGGTAATATATGGCAATACATAAATTCCGGAAAAGCCATGCGCATGCCGCATTCTTATAAGCTGTTCGGAATATTACCCATTTTGCGGCGACGTCATCATGGAAACAAAACCCAGTACATGCTGCTGGGGGTGATTCCGGTGCTGGGGTGCAAAGTAAAAAACAATGGAAAAAAGCATGTATGGCGCCTGTTTGATTTCATAACAATAATGACTACGAAGTATTAAAATGTCTCGAAAAATAACCGTTGCTTTATTAGTAGATGAGTTTTTTGGTGGTGCCGGAACACCATTTGGTGGCTATGGCTTTCTGGCCCGACGCTATATATGCAAATATATTCCAAATGCAGATATAAAAATAGACGTGCTGCTGAAACGTGGCAAAAGCAAATACTTTGCAAAACGTCACCGTGTAGATGATGTAAACGTATATTATATGCCTAATAACTGGCGTGGGATACGGCGGTTTTTAAAACGAAAAAACTATGACGTATATTTTTCAATAGAACTGGTAAACAGCGGCGCCGATATTATTCAAAAAGACCCGCACCTGTCACAGAAGCGTTTGGTGTTATGGATTCAGGACCCGCGCCCTCAATACGAATGGGACGAGATTCACACGGTAAAGCTGTTCCCGGAACGCAGCTACTATCATCAGCCAACCTATGATTTAGTAAATAAACTAACACGGCGCGGCCAGGTATCCTTTATATCTCAAGGGCACTTTTTAAATCAAAAGGCCAAAGATTTGTATGGCCTGGCGAAATATCAGCCGATTGTATATATGCCGAATCCAGTGGATATTGATGAAACATTTGATGTTGATAGCCACAAAAAGAAAAACATGATTATATTTCTGGGGCGAATTGAGTCTGTGAAACGTGGGTGGCTGTTCTGCGAGATTGCACGCGCAATGCCGGAATACGAATTCTATGTCTTAGGAAAAACCACGCGCGAGAAAGAGAAAAACTCTGCGGTAATGGAAAAATATATGCAGATTCCAAACCTGCACTTTGCAGGACATGTAGATGGGGACGAGAAAATTCAATACCTTAAGGATGCAAAAATCCTGGTAAATACCAGTATTCACGAAGCATTGCCAGTATCCTTTCTGGAGGCGCTATCTTACGGAACACTGTTAATATCAAACAGAAATCCGGATGATTTGACATCCAAATTCGGTATATGGACGGGTGACGTTTTGGGTGATGGGTTTGATAAGGTTGGGCTGTATGTTAATGCAATACGCGAACTGATGACAAATGATGAACGACGTAAAAATCTGGCACGGGCCGCGATACAATATGTCAAGGACGTTCATAACGTGCCAAAGTTTGTTCGCGACCTGCGCGCCGTAATTCAGTCAAATGTTTAGTTGTCGCCGCGTGTTTTCACATATGTAATAGAAATATCTGTCAGACCGCTGGCTACTGAATAAAAGAACTTTTGATTGGCGGATATGGGAACATGCACAGTCAGTTTTTGTTTCGCCGCTGTCGAAAAGGCATCATCATATCCAATCGCCGTGTCGGCCGACGTTCGCAGTGCCAGCCATAACCCCTGATTGGAACCGGTGGATGTGCCACAAATAAATATATGACCGTCATTGGGGGCCGTCCAACGCGTATCAGCCGCCAGGTTAAGATGTATTACATCATTAGACAATGATGAATTATGCGACATTTGGGCGGGCGTGGGCATATCACCGGTGCGTGCTAATACGCTTCCCCCGGCGGTCACGCCATCATGGACACGCAAAGTTTTCAGGTCTGTATCAACTGTTACCTCGCCATTGGCACCTGTAAAGTTTTTATGTTCAGCACTGTTTCCACGACGAAACTGAACCTGTTTTGACATGGTTTTACTCCTATGGTTATAAAAAATACCCGGCGATGCCGGTAATAAAAAAGGCCGCGAAAAATCGCGGTCAACTCATGTTTTTATTATAACAAAAAAACATAAAAAAATCAATATAAAAAGGCGCCCAGAAGGCGCCCCGGTCAATTAGCAACCACCAGTCGCATTGCCGATAATCTTGGAAATAGAGATATCCTTGTGCAACAAGAAATCATATTCACAGTTGCCAGACTTGTAAGAACCAGTGCAAGCAGCCAATGTCATAACGGCAAACAGTGCCAACATTACTTTTTTCATTTCACTTCTCCTTTTCTTCAAAAAGCGAGATTATTATAATAGGAAACGTGTCCGTTTTCAAGTTTTTTATATCGCGCCGCGGGCCCATATATGACGCATGCCGGTAACAATTATAACATCAAAGCGCGCATCACCGCGGAAATGTGTACGCGCAATATAGCCTTCGGCTGCGGAACGCAAGCGCATTATCTGGGTCGGGGTTATTGCATCCCATGCCGCGGACAAATTTTTACGTGATTTTACCTCAACAAAAATAATCAGATTACCACGACGGGCTATTATATCTATTTCCGCCCGACCGGTATAGCGCCCGGTTGTATATCTAGATGCCAGTATTCGAAATCCATGCAGACGCAAAAAACAACGTGCCCGCCATTCCGCCAGCAGGCCCGTCTTGTATGTATTGCGCTTAAAATGCGTATGGTTTTGCTTTGAAGTTTTCACGGGCATCATTTATATTCTTGGCCTGGTCTGATGCGTTGCGCCCCTGGTCTACTAAATCCAGCGCACCATAGTACGCCGTCATCATCGGGTCATACGCATTGGATGTCGTTATCCATTTATCCGTGCCGGAATTTGGCGCACCGTATTTATCAAGAACATTCTGCCAAAATGCCAGAATTTTTTTCTGGCGCTGGTTCTCAAACTTTTCAGCCGAACCTTCCAACTCATCAACATCATTTTTATATACCACACGCCAGACCAGATTATCGGTCGCGTTACTGGTAAAATAAACCGTTATTGTTTCGCCCGTATTAGAGCGCAGCAGGTGCAGTTCTGACGCATACATTAAGCCGCGATGACGCGCCAATGTTCGGATACAGTTTTCCAATTCATCGGGGGCAAAAATATTCTGCTGGCGGCATTCATAGTCCAGATTATATTTCCAATCGGGGTTAATTGTATATATTATACTATTTTTTTCGCGCGGCGCGTACAGACCACCGCCCTTGAAAAACAATGTCTGGACATCTTCGAACGGCATCCCCAGCATAATTCCGGCAATATCAAATGTTGATACATTCGCCGCCCCCGCATCCATATTCATAGATACCGATGCCGTGGTAATATCCGCCGGCGCACTATCTTCGATGGCATAATCCAAAAACGGGCCGTCATCAGCGCGCGCCGGTATGGAATACACCGTGGCGATGCAACAAAAGACAAGGAACAATCGCTTCATAGTTTTTAATCCATTTGTCTGCCAATGGCGGTTATACCAAACCTAAATATGGCGGCGGGGTCTTGGCCCTCCTCCAGATATTTGGCAACATCCAGTTTTTGGCGAAAATCCATCATATTCTCGTCCCCCAAGCCCATATACAGAACATCGCGCGTGATAACCGGTTCTTCTGCCATATCGTTGGGATGATACCATGTTTTCATTTCATACACAACCGTCCAATAATCACTGTCAACAGGCTTGTATATCTTATCCACAAGGCGGACTGTACGAAAAGCCCCCTCTTCGGCTAACTTTAATATAAGTTCGCCTTCAAGCTCTTGCCACTGGCGGAAAACATCCGGTGTTGACATGCGGGCCAGCGTGGAATTCGATTGCATCCGGGCCTCTATATTTGCGACATCGGGAATAACGTAAAAATATTCCGTCAGGTATTTTTCAACCAGCATTTGGCGTATCTTGTCCGCCCCCAAGTCCGCCACGGTTGCCGGAACGCCAACACGTCTGACCGACAGATTATTAGGCTGAAAGAAATATGTTTCTATCTTTATATTACGCGCCGCATCATATATCGCGGCCGCCCCAGCAATCGCCCCAAGCATCAGCGCCAGAATTAACAGTCCTAAAAAAAACGTTACAATTTTTCTCATTATTTTATTCTGTATGCGTTAAAGTCTGTGACGTAATAGCCCATTGTCATCGGATACTTGCCAGCGGCACGCGCAACGCGAACAAATGCGACAACATCAAACGACGCGTTTATATTCGACCACACAGATGCCTGAACCCGCCAAATACCACCATTTTGCATATCACGGCCCCCAACTGGTGTAATTTGAATGGTATCCGTCATAACGCCCCATGTTTCCCCAGCCATGGCACGCAGGTGATATGTAGGCATAACATCTTCGACAAAGTGATTATAAAGCGTATCCAATGCCGCACAGGATATGGCACAGCGCCGCTCACCATAAAGCATTGTTTCCGCCCCGCTGCATTCATCGGCCGGGCATTGCCGCCAGAGCATGTCGTTTTCCGCCGCGGCATCGGATATAGCAAACCAGCTTTGGAAAAAGTTGCCCACGACGGCCTGCTGAACGGTTTCGGTTATTGATACCGTCCTGTTCAAGGTTACACTGCGACCAATAACGGTCCAACTGCCGGTAATTTTATCAATTGATATCAAAAACGGGTCCAGGCGCATAGACCTAACACCCCACAGCAGCAGTCCACATACACACGTTATAACAAAAAAAGTCCCCAGAATACCAATACCCATGACGCGGGAAACGGCGATACGTTTTCCCGCTGGAAATGCCGGTGTATTAAAATTTCCTGGATAATCCAATGCCACTGCCCCCCCTGTGCGGCCGGGTCGTTATGCCTGGTATACCATTATGCAGGCGCAAGGACTTAGCTTTAATTCATTATTATCGTAGCCAACACCCACCGGTTCACGGTCGTAAACCTGGCCACAGCCGGCCAGTGCAAGCGCTACAAACAAGCCTAGTATTACTTTTTTCATGTCTTTTCCCCCTTTCCTATGTGGGTTTGCCCTTTGGTTAATTATAAAAAAATTAAACATCGGCCGTCAAGACCAAAAGAGTCTAAAAACTTATAAATAATTTGACAAAACGCCTATAAATAGTACGATATAGGTTCAGAAAAATAAAAGACTCGAGTTATGACAGATTGTAGCGATTATAATATATCTAGAAACTTTTTTGCACATTATCACCAGATAGGGGACGAAAACGGTCACCCTTTGACCAATGTTTATTGGTCAAAAGCCCCCCGGGAAATGCCTGTCTTTGGCAGTGTATATTTTATCCACGGATACGGCGGCAGCCCGGTTGAACCTTGCCTTAAGCTGCCGATGCAGTATGCTTTAAGCCATGGATTTAACGTAATTGCCATCGAAGGAGCCGATTTATCTGCGACGGCTACCCCACAGAAAAATATTAGCACAATGACACTTGAGCGTCAGAAAAGAGCGCTGGACACAGGATTGCAGTTCTGTGAAAAACTAGAACCATTAAATCGTGATTACAAAGTCGCATGGATTCATTCTATTTCATGTCGGGCGATGTCTGACCTGATGATTGATTCCCCGAAAATCCGTCACTATTTCAATGAAATGGTATTGAATAATCCTTATTTCCTGCCACCACCAAAGGTTTGCATGCTGCGCGAAAAGATGTATAAGCGTGACCCGTCCGGTCAAACATGGGATATATTGGTACACAAGGTTACAACGCAGATACGTGAAATAGAAAACCGTAGATTTACTATTCCAACATGCCTTTATAACCTATCTATTCCGCTGCCACATAAATGGGAGCAAAAGCCACAGTTTGAAGACCTGGCACGCTGCGTTTCTTTCTTTGTAAAGAACATACGTCTGCACTTCATTTTGGGCACAGAAGACAATATGGCTGATTATCAGCAGAATCTGCGAATATTCCGCGGTCTGGATATTCCGAACAAGCAGATTATATCTATTAAGGGCGCCAACCATTCTTTTGATAACTCCCCTAATCTGTATATGGAATTTTCGGGCATGGTTTTGGATGCCATAAAATCAAGATGTGTAAATGTAAAATAATAAAGGGGCAAAACGCCCCTTTATTATTTTATCCCTTAGAACTGGGTTTCAAACGATAGCAGGAATCGCTGCTCGCGGTCGTATTTATTCATTTTCAACGGCCAACCCCAGCTAAAGTTCATCGGTCCCATGGGGGTATTCCAATAGATTCCAACACCCGCAGATGTACGGATATCATCATCTATGTGGTTTGCAAATTCCGGCGAATGCTTGTCCTGGGGATAATAGTCTTCGGCCTTTGGCGGCTTTCCCAAAACACCATAATCCATAAAGACAAAACCCTTTATCTGATATTCATCAGGGATAAATATCGGGAAGTTCAACTGGGTAGAGCCATTGAGCTTCCACATGCCACCCAGCGAGTATGTAGAATAAGCCCAATTTCGCGACCCCACACCCGCAACATCAAAGCCGCGCAATGTTTCCCCGCCTAAGAAATAGCGATAAACACGCGATACATAGTCACCGTCAAGCGGCTGAATCAGGCCGAAATCCAAGCTTGATTTTAACTGCCAGCGGTCGGAAAAGAACTTTACCATTGCGGTTATGTCACCGCTGTATCTCATAAACGTTTCCGTTCCGCCAAAACCTGTGTACGCAATGCCAATATTTCCAACAACACCGGTATGGGTATTCTGCTGGAAATTCGTATCCAGATTATGATAACGGAAATTAGTCCCGAGTGTATATAGGTTTGCATCATGCCAACCAGAAAGCTGGATATCATAGTTCTGGTCGAATGAGGCGGACAGACGCAAAGTCTGGAACCAGTGGTCTGTTAACTTCCACCCCATGCGTCCCGTTACAGCAAAAGAATCACGGTCGTATCCCAAACTGCCCAAAGACGAATAGTTATACATTGTATAAGACACATCAAAACCGGCAGATAGCGCACGACCAAACAAATACGGCTCTGTAAAGCTGAACAAGGCCTGCTTTTGATATTCCGCCAGGGACCCGCGCAGTTGAACAACCTGGCCACGGCCCATAAAGTTGCTTTCCGTTATTCCGGCATCAACCATAAATCCGTTGATATTAGACCAACCAAAACCGCCGGACAGTTCTCCGGTGGGCTGTTCTTCTACCTTTACATCCAGGTTCATCATGTTCGCATCCGCAATGCGGCTGGGGACCATTTGAACTTCTTTGAAATAACGGGTACGCATCAAATTCTGGCGACCGGTTTCAATATCCTGTAACGAAAATGGGTCGCCGGCACGCATTGGCAAAGACTGCTCTATCACGCTGTCAAATGTGCGAACGTTACCCAGAATGTTTATAGAATTCAAATAAATACGGTTCGTTTTTTCAATTTTGAACGTCATATTTATCGTACGGGTGTCATCATTCTTTTCGGGCACAGGCTCAACCGTTATAAAGGCATAGCCGTAATCCGCAATCACCGTGCGCAGTGATGTTATTGTTTCCTCAACCTTGTCTATATTATAAACCTGGCGCTTGGAAATAGTCAGCGCCTTACGCAGGGCTTCGTCGGGAACATCCGGAAACGGGTTATCAATTTTAATATCACCTATTTTATACTGCGGCCCTTCGTCCACAACAAAGGTTACAGAATAATATTCACGGTCCGGCGTAAAGACACCGTTTGCACTCTTTACCTGAAAGTCAACATAGCCGTTGCGCAGATAAAACTGACGCAGCATCTGCTGGTCGTATAAAATACGGTCTTCATCAAACACATCAAACTGGGTCATCAGGCGCCACCAGGCATGTTCGCGCGACAATATTGCGCCACGCAAATCTTTGGAGCGGAACTTTTTGTTGCCCTCAAACTTTATATCGCGGATATATGTTGGATGCCCCTCTGTTATTTCATAAACAATATTAACCCGGTTATCATCCAGCGCGATTTTTTTGGGATTTATTTTTGTGCCGAAATAGCCCTTGCGCTGGTATAATGTCAGCATGCGCTGAACGTCACCACCGATAACGGATTCATCGTATGATGTGCGTTCTTTTGTACGAACTTCCTTTTTCAAATCATCCGCCGAGATTTCATCATTTCCCTCAACCGTGACCTGATTTACGATTGGCGATTCCGTAATGTCAATTTTAAGAACATTACCGGACATGCGGACATTTATCCGAGAGAAATAACCACTCTCCTTCAGCTTTTTGGCGATTTGATTGGCACGTTCTGACGTTACGTTGTCTCCAATCTTTACATCAGCCAGAATTCGCACGGATTCCGCATCCATGCGCTGGTTACCGGCGACGTCAACACGCCTAACAGTTTCCGCCGTGGCCGGTAATGCCGTGGCCGCTGCGATTGTTGCAAAAAGTAATTTCTTTGTATTATTCATATCAGTTCAATCCAAATACCCTTGCCAGGTCATTCCACATGGTAAGTATAAACAGGCCAAATATCAAAACCCAACCGGCAACTATGGCATATTCCATACCACGACCTACCAGCTTGCGGCGTGTAATACCCTCTATTATCAATATCAGCAGATAGCCACCATCCAGAACCGGCAGCGGCAGCAGGTTAATAACCCCCAGATTTACCGACAGCAACGCAATAATTGACAGCAGCGCAAAGAAACCCATTGCCATGGCCTGGCCGGATACTTCGGCGATAGTAATAAAGGACCCCAGTTGTTTTGAAGAACGCTCGCCGGTTACAATCTGCTTCAGAACAACCAACAGTGTCTTAGACTGGTGATATGTTTCGCGCGCCCCGGAATATATTGCCCCGAAAAATCCTTTTTTGCGGAACTCGGTCTTGCTGCCGTCGGCAACAAGGCCCCAGCGCTCGGCCGGCGACAACTTTACCTGAACCAGTTTATCACCGCGAACCAACAATACATTTGCATCACGATTGGCGGCTATTTCCTTGGCTATTATCAGCTCGCCCCAGTTGGTAATTTTTTCTTCGTCGATGCGAATTACAACATCACCCGGCTTTACGCCCGCATTAAATGCAACCGATTCCTGAATAACCTGGCCTACAACGGGCAACTGAACATTTTTCGGCTGGAACATGAATAAGGCGGAATAAATTACCCACGCCAAAATAAAGTTCATCGTAACGCCGGCAGCAATTATTATAAACTGCTTCCATGCGGGTGCCGACAGATAGTGCCCCTTTTTCTTGGCCGCGGGCAGTTCTTCATACTTTTTACGATTGAACATGTCTTCCTGGCCGTAAATGGATACATATCCACCCAGCGGCAGGCATGCCAGTCTCCATGTGGTTCCACGACGGTCATGCCATTTTAAAATAGCGGGCCCAAATCCGATTGAAAAAGTATCAACGCGAACACCGGCCCAGCGGGCGGCTAAAAAGTGCCCCAGTTCATGAACAAAAACCACGACGCCTAATACAATCAGTAATGCGACAATGGTTAATAAAGTATGCATATCTTACCCTTCCCTTACCTTTGCGAAAAATTATAGCATAACCAGCCAGATTATCGGCAAGACATAAATCCAGCCATCAAACCGGTCCAGCAGACCACCGTGCCCAGGTAATATATTGCCAAAGTCTTTTATACCCATGCGGCGCTTTATCCAACTGGCCGTCAGGTCGCCATACTGTGACAGCAGCGCAACACTGATACCAATCCACATTAGTTGGGGCATGAACGTATCAGTCCCCAGCAAACCATACATGACAGCCATTACCGTACCGCATATTACACCTGCAATTTGGCCGGCCCATGTCTTATTCTCTGACAGGCGCTGCCACATCTTGTCGCCGCCCAACAGGCGTCCGAAGAACCAGGCGCCGATATCGGCCGCCGATATAATAAGCAGCAGCAGCAGGATAATCCACGGACGGTTACCAATTGCATAAACAGACGCCAACATTAAAAGCAGCCATGCCAAAAACGCGGCGCATACAATCAGATTATTTTTATCCCCCAGCTTTGCCCGATTGCGGGACATCATGGCAACCATTTCAATAATCATCGCCACAACAGCCGCCACCCCCAGCCAGCGCACCGCCGGCAGGCCAAAATATTCACCCAGGGCCGCCGCCCCGGCAATCAGTGCCAAAACACACCCGACGATAACCCGTTGCATTGTATTAGACATATTTTTTCACCTTTGTCTTGCCGGCATAGTTTGCCTTTTTGCCACCACCAAAGCGACGGTCGCGGCGTCCGTATTCATCCAGAGTATATTGCCACAGATTTTCGTCACGAACCAGGTCCGGCCAATGCTGTGACATGAAAATCAGTTCGGCATACGCCAGTTTCCATAACAAAAAGTTAGAGATTCTGAATTCGTTACTGGTACGCACCATTAAATCAATCGGCAGCAGGTCACCGGTATCAAGATATGTTTCGAACGTTTCACGGTCCACAGGTTTGCCGTCGGCAATGGCGGCATTGACCGCATCGATAATTTCCGCCTGGCCACCATAGTTCAGGGCAAATACAACCGTACCGCCGGTGTTTTCAGCCGACGTTTCCTCCAGCTGGTCGCATAGCTCGGCCAGCTTTTTAGGCAATCTGTCGCGGCTGCCGACAATGCGATAGCGCAAGTTCTTTTCCAGCGCGTGCTTCATGTTCTTTTTCAGTTCCGCATAAAACAAGTCCATTAGGAAGTTTACTTCTTCGTCGGAGCGGTTCCAGTTTTCTGTGGAAAATATAAAGAACGTAACAGTTGATACCCCGCGCGCCATATACCAATCAACCAGATTTTCAAAGTTTGAAATCCCGGCCTTGTGTCCCATCAGCGGCGGCAGGCCGCGCATCTCGGCCCAGCGGCGGTTTCCGTCACATATAAAAGCGATATGCGCCGGCACGCGCACAGGCGCGTCGGTTGCTTGCGATTGTTTCTTTTTAAATAGCTTAAACATCACGTTTCCCGGCGTTAAATATGTTATACGGACAAAATATCTGCTTCTTTCTGCTTTGCCAGTGTGTCAACCTCTGTGCCACGACGCTCAAACACTTTCTGTAGGTCGTCTTCAAACTTACGCTGATCGTCTTCTGAAATTTCCTTGTCTGTGACGGCACGCTTTATCTTGCCCATTGCATCCTGGCGGATATTACGCATGGAAATCTTTGCCTCTTCGGCGTATTTGCCAGAAACCTTAACCAGTTCCTTGCGGCGCTCTTCGGTAAGAGGCGGCAAATTCAGGCGAATTACGCCACCGGCTGTCATCGGGTTCAACCCCAACCCGGAATCACGTATAGCCTTTTCCACAGCGGGCGCATTTGTTGCATCCCAAACAGTTACAGACAGTGTCTGGGTATCGGGCGCCGAAACGGTTGCAACCTGGTTCAGCGGCATTTCCGCGCCATAGACCGGCACCCGCACCCCGTCGAGCAAGTGCACAGACGCACGTCCCGTGCGCAGCCCTGCAAATTCATTCTTTAAAACTTCGATTGTTTGTGCTGTTTTCTGTTCTACTTCGGCCTTTAGGGCGGTATAATCCATGATAAAATCTCCTTATGTGTAAAAATCGTAGCAAATTGATTTGACATTTGGCAAGAAGAAATATAGAATAAGCTCTCGCATGGGGTTGTAGCTCAGTTGGTAGAGCACTTGCATGGCATGCAAGGGGTCGTCGGTTCGAGTCCGATCAGCTCCACCAATATTTTAAATAGGACAGATGTCCTGTTTGGAGTATGGCGGATGTAGCTCAGTTGGTTAGAGCACTGGTTTGTGGTACCAGTTGTCGCCGGTTCGAATCCGGTCATCCGCCCCATTTTAAAATAAAGCCCACCCAACGGTGGGTTTTATTTTAAAATCAGCATGCCCAGCGGTTCGAACCGGTCCGGTTCGTGTGCGAAGTTGGCGAAAACAAGCAATGCGCAGTTTGAGCCTTACGAGCCGAAAGGGACCCAGCGCCATAAGCGACGGGAATTTACAATCTGGTCATCCGACCCATTAAAAAAACCGCCCAAATGGCGGATTTTTTTATCCCTGATAAAAGTCCCACAGATATTTAAACTGGTTTGTGAATTCTTTGCGCTGTTCCGGAAAGAACATACAGTTTTCCGCATTAGATTGTGTCGCAGACGATGTCCAGTTATAGGAACCGGTTTCGATATCCTTTTTATCAAATATTGCAAACTTATGATGCATGATTTTATGCTTTTTATTCAGTATAACCGGCACACCCGCATCCGCCAGACGCGAGATAAGCGAATGCCGGCCGGAGGCCTGGAGCCGGTCGCTGATTATGCGGACACGCACACCGCGGCGATGCGCCGCCAGCAGGCTGTCTACTATCTTGTCATTGGTAATGGAATATACCGCAACATCAATCGCACGTGTGGCGTCATCAATACTGGCGACAATGTTATCCTCGCACTCGGGGCCGGGCGTAAAATATATGCGCGCCCATGATTTTTCCGGTATTGTCGGCATGGGCAGTGCGGCGGTGTCTATTTCATAATCAGCCGTACGTTTTTCCGCCGTGCCCCACAGGCGCCGCCATAGCGATGTCTTTTCCGGCGTTGGGGCACTCATCCCCAGGACGGAATATAACTCCTGCTCAGCGGGACTGTCTTGCTGGACAATTAGCAGTAAGATTTCATTTTTGCACTTTCCAATAACAAGAGCATCACCTGCCCTGCCGGCGCGCATAACTTCGTTTTGATTATAGATTAGCTTTCCCTTGCCGCCGCCGCCATACGATGGTGGATAAAAATAGCGCCAACTGGCATCGCCTTCAACTTCTATGGTCTTAGCGCCTTGATATACATAATTAGTCTTAACATCTACACGTGATACACCAAATATATCAACCATTGCCTTGGATGCCTGGATATATCTATTTACATCCATACTATCGCTTTTTGTAAATTTTTTTGCCATTACAGCAGAACATTCTTTCAGCTGGGCAACATCAAAGGCAAAGCCACTTATCGGAAGCAATAAGAACAAGCAAACTATCAAGCGTCTCATATTTTGATAATACAGTGTTTTTATTCCTATGGCAATAGATAGTTTTTAAATCTGCGTCTGATAAGTAGGCGAGTATATAAAACATCACCATTTATATAGCATGGCTTGCCGTCATAGGTAAAATCCTTGGCCAGCCCCAGGATTTCAAATTTTTCTGGGTTATACCATTGCAAAAAACTAATCGGAACACCTACTATGCCGGTATAATCAGGTGGCAGATGACTGGACTTATTTACATTTACTGCATCGGCATTGTCATAGGCAGGCATCTCAACCCGCTTTGTGAATGGTAATTCAGGCGGGATAATTCCATGCGCTATGTTTGTATACCATATCGCAGACACACCACGCATGCCATTATCAGTGATAAAGTTCATGCCACCAGTCCAGCGCCGTACACCAAACCAGATTTTGTTTTCTTTTATCTGTGTCAACAAGGGCCTGTATATCACCGAATTCATATTTCCGATAACTAAAAACTTTTTGTTGTACTGAATCAACTGGTCTATAAATTCCCGGAATAAAGAAAACGGCGGATTAGTTACTACTATATCCGCCGCGTTGAGTCTTTCTAGTGATGCCGGGCTGCGAAAGTCATCGCCGCCCAGGCCGCCGGAAAACCATACATCGCGGATTTTCCCCGCCGCTTTTAGTTCTGTAAAGTATTTCACAAACGCACTGTCGGCGGTGTCGCAGTTGCAATAAATAATCTTATTAAAAAAATGCGACAGGTAATTGTCGCATTCTTTTTTCACATCATCGTATTGCGTATAAAACTCGTCATTTTTGGCCGCGCGTGCGCGGTGCAACTTGGCACTGGTTGTTGGCATAAATCCCTCCCGTCATGAATGAAAAAAAGCCCCGCGTCATTCGCGGGGCAAACAAAAATGCGGCCCATAGTGGCCGCAGTGCATTTACTATATACTACCATAAATTACGAAAAAAATCAATAAGATAAAAAATCCCCGCGCAATGCGGGGATTTATATTGTCGTACGGCGCGTTTTAGCCAACCAGTTTCTGCCAGAAAGTTTGTTTCTTTTCCGGCTGCTTTTTGCGACGGCGACGCGGTGCATTCATTGTGGTCTTTTTTGCATCCGCATGCTGCGCATTCTTCTTTTTAGAATCGGTCGAAGGCGCATGCGCTTCCAGCAGGTCATCTGTTTTGTTCTGCTCTGGCGCGACACGCTGTATCGAATACTGGTCGATGTTCATCAGGCTGTCATCGCCAACAATTACGATTTCAGTGTCAAACTTTGCCTCCATCGCGGCCAGTTCAGCACGCTTGTGGTTAAGCAGGTATACCGCGACATCGGTCGGAACCGTCATAATAATTTTCTGGGCCGATTTCGCCAGCAGCTTTTCCTGAAGATGACGGAACATTATAATCGCCGCGGTCTGGATACTGGGGACAACACCCGCACCCATACAATACGGACAGGCAACATACGATGATTCCATAAAGCTGCTGCGCAGACGCTGGCGAGAGAGCATCAAAACACCAAAGTTATTGATTTTCGCAACCTGGGTGCGCGCCCGGTCACGCTTCATAACTTCGCGCATTTTTAATTCCAGTTTGCGGTTGTTCTTTTCTTCTTCCATATCGATAAAGTCAATCGCAACAATACCGGCCAAGTCACGCAGGCGCAGTTGTAGCGCGATTTCCTCGGCCGCTTCAAGGTTGGTGTTAAGAGCCGTCTGCTCTATATCCTTTTCCTTTATCGCACGCGACGAGTTTACGTCGATTGTTACCATGGCCTCGGTCTGGTTAATTACCAGCGAACCGCCGGACGGCAACTGAACATACGGCCCGTGCAGGCCTTCCAACTGCTTTTCAACACCGGCCTTTACCATAAGCGGCACCGCCGCATCCTTGTAGTTCACCAACTGCTTTTTAGGTGCGCGACCGTACATCTGCTGAAAATACTGCTTCGCAGCGTCAAAGGCATCCTCGCCCTGAATTACAAGAACGTCGTCCTTGTCCGCCAGAAAGTCACGAACAATGCGGCGTAGCAAAGAATCCTCGGTATGAATTGTTACCGGTGCCACAGATTCCAATGTGGTCTTGCGGATTTCATTCCACAGATTTACCAGATAATCATAATCGGCGGCGATGTCCGCGGCCTCGGCACCAAATGCCGCCGTACGCAGAACAACCGTCATTCCCTTCGGAATCTTTAGCCCATGCAGAATTTCGCGCAGGCGGGCACGCTCTGCCTTGTCTGAAATCTTTTTCGAAATGCCATAGCTGTTACGCTTGCGAGAGTTTGGCATCAAAACCGCAAAACGACCCGCCAGCGACAGGTATGTCGTCATCGACGCGCCTTTTTGGCCGCGTTCTTCTTTTACCCCCTGGACCAGCAGAATCTGCTTTGGCTTTATAACATCCTGAATTTTGAATTCACGTGCGCGTTTAACAAATTCCTTGTTGTCTTCGCCCGCACTGTGGTCGTCGTATTCGGCAACCTCGTCCCCTTCGTCATCGGGGTCATCGTCGTCATCAACAATATTGGCATGCGCCAGCTCCAGCAGCTTCTTTTTCTGTTCTGCTGTAACTTGGTAATAATCCGGATGAATTTCCGAAAATGGCAAAAAGCCGTTCTTGCCAGAACCGTAATCCACAAATGCCGCCTGCAAGGAGGGTTCAACACGGATTACCTTAGCCAGATAAATGTTCCCTTTTATCTGGGGCTTGGTCGTTGTTTCAACGTCAAAATCAGAAACGCGATTCGTTGCAGTATCTACCACAACGACCCGGGTTTCCTCCGGGTGGACTGCGTCCACATATATTTTCTTTGACATATAATAATCCTTTGGTTTCAGGCACGTACGATATGGAAATAATCCGTTCCCGTGGGGCGGTCCAGCCCATGCCAAGGAATGGCGCAACAATACCCAACAGCGCATTGCGAATTAAGGAAAATATTGACAGTATAAACAGCAAATTATTTACCCCATGTCATACGAGCATATATAACATAGCACGCACGAACATGTCATGGCAAGGCAATTTTATTTGCCTTTTTTCCCGCGGCCGGGTCTGCGTGGTAATACAGGCATTTTTTGCTTAGCCTGCTCTACCCAGCGCTGCATCTGAGCGCGCAGCCAGCGCTCGTATATAAAAAACAGACCGCCAACCCCAATCAAGGGCAGTACATAGTATATTATTCTGAAGGCCAACAGGGCACCGAAAATATCGGCCTTGTCCACGGTATTGGGCAGTGCGACCAGGAAGATTGTCTCGAACACGCCAATCCCGCCCGGAACCTGGCTGAAAACACCCATGGTTTGGGCAATTACAAACAAGCCTATAAACACACCAAAGGGTATGTCAACAAACGGAATCAGACAGAAATACAGTACCAGGCCGGCCAAAACACTGTCCGTCATGCCAAGCAGCATCTGGGTCGTCGCCATTTTCGTGCTGGGGACCTGGAACTTTATCTGACCTATCTTAACGCTCTTTTTACGAAAGATTATGGTTACTGCAAAGTAAGACAAAACCGCCGCCAAACAGAACGCAAACAGCATATTTATTCCAAAACGCGCACCCGGTGCCGCCCCCAGAATATCATGCGGGATTAAGAAATAACCTATTACAACTATTGCGGCACAACCCAGAAAGTAGGTAAAACCCGATATAGTCAGCATTTTAACTATATCACCACCACGAATGCGCCAACGGGTATAAAGACGATATCTGATTGCACCGCCACTGACCACCGCATGACCGGCATTATTACTGATTGCAAAGCCCAGCATTCCGGCCAACATCCATTTCCACCAGGAAACCTTCTTGTTTTCACCGACATAGTTCAGCGCCAAATAATCATACAGCGCCAGCGCAAAATAACCCGCCAAACACGCCAAACATGCCGCCAGCAGATTTGGGAACGGAATGCTGACTATGGCGTGGAAAATATCACGCAGGCTATAGTTGCGCAGCTGCCAGTACAGCATGCCAACGGCCAATATAAAGAAAAAAATTCCGGAATAGCTTATTAGCTTTTTAAACAGTCGTTTGACTTTTATTGACATCTTTATCCTTCTGTGGGCATCAGGATAGCAACATGTATGGAAAAAATCAAATCTTAAAAGTAATTGCAATACCACCGGCCGGTGGTATTATAGCGGTGATATATAAAAAGGAATAAAAATGATGCGACCATCGATGCGCAAATCCGACCAAATGCGTCCCGTTTCAATGGAAACAGGTATAAACAAATGGGCCGAGGGGTCCTGTCTTATAAAAATGGGTGGCACGCATGTTATGTGCACGGCATCGGTTGAACTGAACCAACCCCTGTGGAAGCGTCAGCAGAACAAGACCGGTGGTTGGGTTACGGCAGAATACTCTATGCTGCCACGTGCCAATGCCACGCGCAAGGGTCACGAACAAATGCAAAAAGACCACCGCAGTGCGGAAATATCCCGCCTGATTGGCCGGGCACTGCGCAGTGTGGTTGACATGGAACTGCTGGGGCGGCATACAATCAATATTGACTGTGACGTGATTCAAGGTGACGGCGGAACACGCTGCGCGTCTATTACAGGGGGCTTTGTCGCAATGGCAATGGCGGTGCGCTGGCTGATGATGCGTGGGCGGATACATGAAAACCCCATCCGTGAACATGTCGCCGCAATCAGCGCGGGTTTGTGGAATAATGAACTGGTTCTGGATTTGGATTATGATGAAGATTGTGTCGCGGAACTGGATTCAAATTTTGTTGTCGCAGACGGCGGTAAGTTTGTAGAGATTCAGGCAACCGGCGAACAGCATCCGTTTACACGAGAACAGCTCGAAAGTCTGATGAATATGGCGGCAACCGGTTGCGCCCAGCTGATTGACTTGCAAAAGCAGGTTTTGGAATAAATTATTTTTTCCGAAGAATATCCCCGGACTTGATAAATTCCGGCGTATCATGCGGCAGTGATTTTTGCGCCTTCTTTGCATAACTGCGGGCTTTTTTATCATTTCCCATAAAACTATAATACTCGGCCAATGCCCAGTTGGCACGTGCATCACTGCCATAACCACGCGCCAGCGCCCAATATGTCAGTGCACCCGGCGACGTTAAATTGGCACGCAGGCATAGTTCACGGGCACGCTCGTTATCACCGGGGGCCGCGCGCTCTGTCAATACCAGGGCCAGGGCCGTTTGAATCTGGGGTGCGTCGGGTACATGCCGCAGTGCACTTTCATAGGCAGCCACCGCCGCATCATAATCCCCGGCGGCAAATTCTATGTCACCTAATAGTTCGTAAAAATATCCGTTATCCGGCATACGCGAAGTCAGTTTTTTTACCCCTGCCGCCGCATCTTTGTATTTACCAAGGCGCATATCAGATATCGCGCGTGCATAAAGGGCCGCGCTCGAATTATCAGACGCCGGATACAGCGCCTTGATTCGCGCAGGCGTGTCCAAATATCCGACCAGTTTTGCCCGAACCAGTTCATATTCATCCGCATATTTAGAATTAGAAGACTGATATTTTCCCGGATGTGCGGCTATATATTCACGAACGTTTTTCAGACGCTCTGCCGTTAGGGGATGATTTACACGATTTGGGTTTATCTTTGCCTCGGCCGCGCCGGTGATATCACGCATTTGCTCAAAAACCTGGACGAATGCGGCGGGGTCCTGGTTTGCACGGCGCATTAAATCCAGCCCCAGATTATCCGCCATACGTTCTTCGTCGCGCGAGAAAGACAGCATCCCCTGGGTTGCAACGCCCCCCGCCCCGGCCAAAAC
>WSMU01000010.1 GCA_013316395.1 Alphaproteobacteria bacterium
CCGCAGGTCGCACTGGTTTTGTCGGCCCCAGTACGTGGAACATTCGCGGTAATGTTGTTTCCGACAGAATTAACTTTAGTGTCGAGCGCTTGGATGTCTCGTCTTATATAAATGTATCACGCGGCCAGGATGTGTTTATAAATCCCGATGATTTGGAATACAGCTCGCGCAGCGGGATAGAGGCGGACACCGTCATCGCATCAAATATAACAATGCGCGACCAGACGTCGGATGCGCTGTCGGGTGGGGGCAGTGGTGCCGTTATTTTAGATGTGCGTCCGGCGGGAACTTCATATCTTCCCGATGCAATTGTAAATTCGGTAGATAACGGGGCCTTTGAAATTATTGCCGCCCCGGATGATGAAAGCGGCAAGACCGTTGACTGCAAGGCGGTTATCGCCGAACTAGACGGTGTTTATAATCAGCGCAGCCTGTCGCAATACATAATATGCCAGTATGTTTTCTGGCAGCGCTTAGAACAAAGAATAGATATACTACAATGCCTTCAGGACGGTCGCGATGGCTGTATTTAAAACAAGAATTTTTTCAGACAATTCATCAGGTGCCGGTTTGACGGAGGCTCTGCTGGCGATGGCGATTGTGGCGATTGCCGCACCGTTTGTCTATAATCAGGTAATAGCCGCCACACGTACGGCCGCCGATATTCGCATGGCAAATGAAATTATCGCGATGCGCGGCGCTGTCTTAAATTTTGTTCGCATGCATGGTGATGCGTGGCCCGACGTTGCGCAGATACGCCTGTCACAAGAGGAATTGGCCGGCATTGGCGACGGCGTCGCGGCGGCATTTATTGATAAGTATAGTGTTTCAGGTGCAACGGTTACCGATATTTATCTGGCGTTTGATTTGCATACATCCGCATTGCGTGCGGCATCTGTTGCGCGACACATTGGAATCGATGCCGCCGTTGTGGGTGATGACGGAATTGCATACGGCGCATCATGGGCCGTTACCGCCCCGGATTTTGTGGCGGGCGACCTTATATATCGCGTAACTCGCGATATAGAGGGCCAAGATACCGCCAAATATCTGCATCGCGGTACATCGGGTGAGGACGGCTTGAACGTAATGGGGCGCGATTTAAATATGGGCGGGCATAATGTATATGATATAGGGGCGGTATCTGCAAAATCCGCCAAGGTATCGGGTGCCACCGCCATGTTTGTCGAAGCACAGCAGATAATGGCCGACGCCGCATACTTTTCATCCGGTGCTAATATTGACGGGGGGGCTGCATCATTGGGGGCGCTGCGTGTGACGGGTGATATTACAGGTTTTAGAAACATCTCTGCGGCGTCCCTTAACGGGTCTGGCTATACAACATCGGGGCGTGTTATTGCGGACCGTGCAACGGTGTCAGGGGCTGTAAATGTTGCGCGTGACCTGACGCTAAAGTCTGATACCAGCCGCACAATCAGCGGCTTTGACGGAATCACGGTCAGTTCGGTTGCGGCGCCGTTTATATCGGCGGATGAAATAGTTTTTTATGATAATTTTGGTCTGACCCTCTCTGGCGAGCTGTTGATGTCAACAACGGCGCCGCTGCGCATAGGGTCATGGACATTCCCGTCAACAACACCGCCTAAATTTTCGCAGCTAAAACTGCAGCGTGCGGAATATCCCGCGGCGGTTAGAAAAAACGAGTTCGCACCGATAATTCGGCGCGGTTGGATGGATGGATATGCAAAGAATGAAATCACGCCAAACAATTTTTAACACTTCGGCCGAAAGTGGCGGAACATTGGTTGAACTGATGCTAAGCGTTGCATTGGCGATGATTGTCATACCTTTTATATTCAGATATCACCAGCGTGCGGTTCGTCGTGCGGAAAACATTGCCATTACCCGCCAGATGGCCGGGGTTCAGTCTGCGCTGGAACGATATATCGCCGAACATCGCGATGAACTGCTGGCGCCTGTTGGAAAAAATATAACCCGGGTGTCTTTGGCCCAGTTGGTCCCATACGGTGTCGCCGAAGATTTGGTTCAGGCCCGTGGCGAAGAATACCAGTTGCGTGTGTTAAAGTCATCCGATGCCAATCGTCGTGCCACACTGCAAGGCATAATAGTTTTGACGGATAAAGATATCAGCCCCCTGCGCACGCGTGAGATTGTAAATATCGCTGGCGACCGTGTTGGATTTATGGACAACGGCCGTGCATACGGTGCCTTTGGGGCGTGGCGTACGGCCGCGGTTGATTTGGGCGTATCAGGTGACGGCGGAATTGTGGAAACAACGGCACCATTGCGCGATAATGCTAAATATCTGTGGCGTGTGCCTTCGAATGATGCCGCGGATGCGACGATGCTATCCGCGCTCAGCCTGGGGGGGCATGACATAGTGTCCGCATCTTTTTTCAACAGCCGTTCGGCTCGTTTTGATGAAATGCTATCGGTGGGTAAAATCGCCGCGGATGATGTTATATTTCAAAACAGAACATCTATTGATAAAAATCTGGCGGCGGCATCATCGACTGTATCGGGGGCGCTGTCGTCCGATGCAAAAAATATGGAAGTGGCAGGCAGATTTTCCCTGTCCGATACCGCAAAGTTTTCAAACATGGTTGTCGGCGATTTTTATGTTACAAATATGACTCTGGCCGGGCTAAGTGTTACGGATACAGAAAAAGTATCTACGTTAAAAATAAACCAGGCACTGGACATGACGTCGGGTCGTATTGATGCGATGTTTGTAACGGTCGGATTTGCCGGTTCCATAACGCCGCGTCTGGTTGTGCGCGACCGTATCGAGGATTCTGTCAATCCGGCCTATTACTGGGATGCGGCGGCATCGGTTGCAAACTTTAACGATGTGTCATTTGCGGAACTGGCGCGTATGGCGCCGCTGGCATTTGCGCGCGAGGGCAAAGGCACAACCACCGCCCAGATTTTTGGTGCGGTTTCGGCAAATAAAAACGCAACAGCATCGGATTATATGAATGCGATAAAAGAAATTCAGGAAAAAGTTCGTGCGAAATATCGCGGGTTGAATTTACAATGATTTGTGGTATAAGATAAAACTATGAAAGCAACATGTGATTTTTGTAAGACGGAATACAGCTTGGAATCGGGTGTTCGCGGCCGCGTTCAGTGTGCGGTATGCGGACATGAATGGGTAATATCACCGGCATCGCGCCGCGGTGCGTGGTTGACGTTTATTGCGGCGGCGACGGCGGCGCTGGCGGCGATTGTCTTTTCTATTGCCGTTATAACCCGGCATCAGGCACGTGCGGCCGCGGATGCGCGTCCGTTGGTTGCGACGATAACTAATATTCGTTCTGTTATTGATGCATCCGGTGTGTCGCATTTTGTGGTATCGGGTCGTGTTACCAACCAATCGGCAGAGATATATGGCGTGCCGGATTTGATAATAGTTTCACGCGATGACACCGGGGCGGAGATTACGCGTCAAAAGTTTATGCCGTCGGCAACATTGCTGGATTCGGGGGCATCTGTTGATTTTTCGCACACTCTCTCCGCCCCCAGCGACGGTGTAAAGAAAATAACGGTAGAGCTAAAAGACCAAGCGGAGTAATGAATGATGAAACAGATTTCTGCATTGTTTTTAGGCCTTATGTTTATCGCATCCGGTGCCGTGGCGGCAACCACACCGTCAAAGCCCGCCCCCCGCGTCAGCATCTTTTCCACCAGCACCGACTGGGAGGCTGTAACCGGCCTTATGCTGCATGAATATCATGGTGTGTTTGAATATAAAAATAACGACAGGTTAATCGGCCGTGGATTGGTTTTATATTATCTTGACGGATTTCCATGCTATGGCCTGGGCGAGGGGGTACGTGTCTGGCTGGGGCCGCGTGGTGACCACGACGGTGACTTGCGTATTGCATGTGTTCATGCCCCGACCGAGATAAAGTTTGCATGGCGCAATGCCACCCGTGATGCAGACCAGGCCGTGACAGAGGGGATTTTAACGTGTCCGGTTAAAGGTGACCGGGAATTAACTATTGATTTGTCGCAATGTACGCGCGGCGCTGACTGGGAAAGTTACAAATAATGACAGAAATACGTGAATTCAAAGTAGAAGAGGGTGCGGCGGATGTTCGCCTTGATAAGTTTCTTGCCACCCAAATGCCACAGTTTTCAAGAAGTGAAATCCAGCGCTTTGGTGTTTTGCGCGCGGGTCGTGCGGTAAAGTTTTCCGAACGTGTTCGCACCGGTGATGTTTTTAGCGTGACAATACCCGATGCCGTCCAAACCGATGTGGCGGCGGATAATGTGTCATCTGATTTTGATTTGGATATCTTGTTCGAAGATGACGATATAATCGTCGTAAACAAGCCGCGCGGTGTTGTAATGTATCCGTCGGCGGGAAACAAAACCAGAACACTGGTTCAAAATATTTTATCATATACGCATCTGTCGGCCTTGGGCGGGCTAACGCGCCCCGGTGTTGTTCATCGTTTGGATAAGGATACCAGTGGCGTAATGGTTTTTGCAAAATCAGATGCGGCTTTTCGCGGCCTGGTCAAGATTTTCTCTGCCCATGATTTAACGCGCAAATATGTGGCGTTTGTTTGGGGTGTGCCAAACTGGACCGGGGCGGACATAACTGGCAATATTGCGCGTTCTTCCCGAAATCGGCAAAAGATGAGCATGGTAAAGACCGGTGGTCGTCCGGCGCATACGGTTGTAAATGTTATGGATGTTTGGCCGCGTGTTGGTGTGTCGGCATTGCGCTGTACGTTGATGACGGGGCGCACGCATCAGATACGTGTTCATCTGTCTGCCCATGGTTTCCCTGTATTGTGTGACCCGGTGTATGGTCGTGGTGCCGCGCGCCTGGGGTCGGTTAAGAATCCGGATTTGCTAGATTTTATAAAAACGCACGATGGCCAGATGCTGCACGCCGAAGTTTTAGAGTTTATTCATCCCATAACCGGTGCCCCGATGCATTTTCGTGCACCGTTGCCGGATGACATGGCGACCCTTCGCTGTATCTTAGAAGAAACTGAATAAAACCGTGCCGCTCATTGCAATATTTTATTTGTCTGAAATTCATTTTATGATATAATAAAATATAAAATATGGAGCGAGCAGAATGAGTCTCTTTACAAAAACTATTAGTTTTCTGGCTGTTATGGCAGTTTTTCCGGCATCGTATGCTTTGACGGCGCGGCCCAGTGTTATTGGCACTGCATCATCGCGCATGCCTACAATGACGGCTGTGATTACCAATGGCGGCAATTCCATTAGCGGTTCAACAACAACATCTAGCTTGTTGGCCAATGCGGAATGCATTGATGCGTACACCGCATGTATGAAGGGTGGCGATGCCTGTGGCAGCGATTTTGAAGAATGCACGACCAAGGTTCTGTTCCATGGCAAAATGCCCCAGTGTTTATCCACACTGGCGCAGTGCAGCACGGCCGGTGTAACCAGCCTGTTTGGTACGGGGACTGTATCGGCGCTGTCTGCGGTTGCGACAAAAAACAGTTATGGTGAGGTAACAGACTACACATATCCCACCGATGGCAGTGTTTTGGGCCAGATGATTACCGGTGCGGCGATTTCGAACAAGTACGACACATCCACATGCGTTCGTCGCTATACATCCTGCCTAAAGAAAGACAGTGTCTGCGGAAATGATTTTGAGCTCTGCACAACCGACAAAGAATTTAGAAAACAGCGCGTGTTCTGCGATTCTACCCTGGCCCGCTGCCAGTCAGAGGGTTTGATTGAACTGTTCGGCAGTGCCAGCACATCCGGCACACCGTCTGCGACATCGCGTATTGGCGAAATGATTGCAGAGGGTGCGGCCCTGGCGGCGGTTAACGCTGTATCAACCTGTTACAAGGTTGTGGACCAGTGTATCCTTAACGCCTGTGCGGCAAATCCGTACAAGTGCTTTGAAAACAGCACAAATGAAACAGTTAATTTGGTTGAGGCGATAAATACCGGCATTGCAACGGCTGAAAACACGGCCGCGTCAACAATCGCCGCCATCGCCAGCGAAATGGACATTGTAACAAAGTCCAATGTTGCGTCTTATATTAAAAATAGCTGCTTGGATACAATCGGTTCAAACAAATATTGCTATGCGACATTTATTGGCAACGGCCAAATGCCGACCTCGTCTCAGTTAAAGGATGAAGATAACCAGGAAGAAATCTATGACGAAGCCTACAGCGCCCGTATGAGCAGCGCCATGAAGGCCAAGATTGCAGACCTGGTTGATAAGTTTGATACCAAGGCAAAGCAAAAGTGCACGGAAACAATCAAGACATGCGTAATGCGCGTATGTGGTTCGGGTTCTGGTGCGGCCTGCTACAGCCAGGTATTCGGCAATCGTGACAAGTCTATTAACAACAGTGCGACCTATCCGGAGCTTCAGACCGGTTGCGCCGCGGTTGTAAATACGGATGCATATTGTAAATATGCGGCGGCAAATCCGAACTCGACCGGTGGTTATACATATTCATATATAAATAATGATGCGTTTACCATTTTGTTCCCGGAATACGAAGAAGGCGGTAACGACCCCATTGGCGTAGTATCCAGCCTGAACGCTGCGCTGGCTAATAACTATAGCGATGCTGCAATCGCCACGATGAAACGTCAGTGCCAGGCGGTCGCAACCAGTTGCGTAAAATCCATGTGTGGTGCCGATTACCAGAATTGCTATCGCAACCGTACGGATGTTTACTCATCCCTGACCCAGACTGGTGACTCTTCGTTCGATAAGTCTATGAACAAAGTTGGCGGTGTTTTGGATTACACGATTGTATTGGGGCTGTGCCTGGATACAGTCAAGGGCGCATCTGTATGTGAGGAACATCTGGCGATAGAGCGCAACAAGCTGAAGCTGGCTAATAATTCCAAGGCATCCAGCTGGGGCTCGGCGGGTAACGTACGCGAGGGCTGGATTGATGCCGGCGCGGCGACCGCTGTCACCGCCAGCACAGAGCAGGTCGCTGCAACCGACGAAAACGGCAATGCACTGTGCACGTCAAAGGGTGGCACAGACCAGGGTGTCTGCTACAGCGTTGATGCCGCGGGCAATATTTACGACCAGCCTGTATATATCTCTTACACCACGTATGTGGAATCACAGGCCGCATCAACATTGTTCAAGGACCTGATTTACGACCTTGAAAAAGAAGCGCAGGCGAAGTATAACGCAAAGCTAACGAAACAGCAGAACATGTGTATGTCGTCCAACCAGGGTGGTATCATGGGCAATCGTGACATGGGCAGCACATTCCTGTGGGTAAAGCTGAAATCGAACACAGTGCCAAAGGCGTATCCGGTATCGGGCCTAAAGCCGTCACAGTTCGCCGCCAGCAATGACCTGTATGGTTCTTTCTGCCGCGTTCGCGTAACACTGCAGTCTGATGATAAAAAGATTCAGGACGTAATCGCCAAGGGTACAGATTGGGCCACGGCTTACTTTGCGGCAGGTGATACATTCACATGCGGTTCCTGGATTCCGGGCAAGGCCCTGGAGCAGCTGGCTGATGCGGTTGCAAAGGATGCACGCGCCGATGCCTCTGTTGGTGACACCCGCATGAGAAATTGGATGGCTGTACTGGGCACCGTTGGTGGCGGTGGTCTGGGTGCGGTTGCCGGTAACAAGATTGCAGACAGCAGCTTCCTGGGCGGCTTGACCGGTGGTGCAACTAAGTCCAGCCAGGAATATGCAGAATCTTGCTATAACTATGGAACGAAATATTTCCAGTTATCTGACCAGGAATCAAAATCAAGTGCTCTAACAAAGATGATTTCATCTGCACGCAAAATAAATACAAACAAAAAGGTGGATGGTGCTGACAAAGAAGCTCTAAATGAAGCGATAGAGAATTTGTTAACCGCTATGCGTACAAACGGTGGCTATACTACAGGTACCACAACCGGTACATCCGTAGCATGTAAGTTTGCTAAAGGGTCCAAAGAGGCTGTAAGAGATACGGTTGGAAATTCCCCGTTTTCTATCAAAAGTGTGAAATATACTTGTCCGCCAGATGGTAACTCTACATTGACAAATAGACCATGTCCCCCAAATAAACAAAACATAGAAATTACAGGTACTGCATCAGTTGATGTGTCAATGACCCATACAGAGATTACGGAAGTTACTGTTATATATTGCCCTAAAAATAGTGGTATAACCAAAGCAGATATTAACAGTTACTCCTATAATGGTATAGGAACCGATGGGGCAACTGTAAATATCGCTATGGGCCAAGCACAGACAGCAACAGCAAATGCGTCCAATAATTCCAATATTTCCGCAGCTGTAACAGCGTTGCAGACGGAATGTGGAAACTGGGATGATAAGGGTGCATCTGCCCAAAAGACCAAGTCCATATCCACCGTGATTGGTACGGGTGTTGGCGCGATTGCGGGTGGTGTGCTGGCGTACCAGGCAACCAAGAGCGTCCAGGAAAGCAAGCTGGATAAGGTTGAGCAGGCCGCATACGACGAATGGATGAACGAGGTTGGTAATCACATCCGTTGCTTTGTCGGTGGCGACGAGGTCGGCCAGTACGGTGATATCATCTCTACATCGATGGAGTAATACACAAAATCCCGGCAATGCCGGGATTTTTTTATGCCGCGCAATATTCGCGCGGCTTTTTTTTTAACATATTTATCGTGTCACAGTGCGCAGTGCCTGTAATGCGGCAGCGGTATATTTTACGCGTTTTTGTGCGTCATAATATGCTCCGTATGCTTCAATAAAGGCATTCGCGGTTATACGTGGACCATGGGGCCATATCGCATAACCCGTGGCCAGGTCTGTTAGCAAATGCATGCCTGTTATAGGGCGCCATTCCAATGGCAGGTTAAGCATGTCTTTGTATCCATGGGCCAATGCTGTTTTACGGCATTCTTTGATAAGCTCTTCAAGTTGCTGATTTGTTGTTATCTTTGCTGTTTTCATTTTTATTTCTTCTTTGCATTGTTCAGACGCAACTGGCCACAGGCGCTGCCGATATCGGTGCCGCGCTCGCGCCGGATGCGTGTATGTATGTTATTATTGATAAGTATGTCTTGGAAGCGATGTACCGCATTACCCGAAGGTGCCGCGAAATCGCGTTCATCAACCGCATTCCATGGTATCAGGTTTACCATGCAATTTTTCCCCTGCAGCAGCGTGGACAGTTTTTCGGCATATTCCGGTGTCGCATTGAATAACTCCGTCTCGCCGGCCGAATTTTTGCGCCCCAGCAGGATATATTCTATCATCAACTGGCGGTTATGCAGATTTGTAAAGTCATCTGCGGCGGTCAATACCTCCGCCAGTTTATATTTGTTGTTAATAGGCATTATTTGGCCGCGCAATTCATCTGTCGGTGCATGCAGTGATATAGCCAGATTAATTGGCCGCCCCCATTCAATCAGTCGGCGAATTCCGGGTACAATGCCGCATGTGGACAGCGTTATTCGGCGCCAGCCGATTCCAAGTTCTTTGTTGGCCCGCTCAATAAAATCAATAACGTTTTCCGTATTTTGCAGCGGTTCGCCCGTCCCCATGATAACAATATGCGACACATCGCCATTATTTGCGTCGCCGTTTGGCCGTATGTTGGTTTTATCAGCGCGCGTCCGACGCAGTTCCCACTGCGCACACAGCACCTGGGCAAATATTTCATTTGCGGTCAAATTACGTTTCAGTCCCAGCAACGTACTGGCACAAAAGCGGCATCCCATTGCGCATCCTGCCTGGGAACTGACACAGACGCTGTTGCCGTATGTTGTTCGCATAAGAACGCATTCAATTTGTTCGCCATCGCCCAGCTCCAACAGAAATTTGGTTGTTTCACCATCAGAGGAATCCAACCGTTGCACAATTTTTACCGGCAGTGTCTGCGCCGATGCGTCCAAATCATGGCGTAATGTTTCCGGCAGGTTTTTCATCGATGCAAAATCAGGTGCCCCGCGTGACAGCCATTCGCGGATTTGCGCGCCGCGGAACTTAGGCAGCCCGCGCGCGGTGACAAAGTCCGATAATTCGGCATCGGTTAAATTGAATAAAACGGGTTTCATAGTTTATACCTGTCGTCGTTGATTACGATTACCGCCTTGCGGCGCAGTTGCTTAAGCTGCTGGTCGGCGATAAACATCGCCTGTTTAAACATCGCGTTTTGCTTTATGATTTTGTCCAGGTCGCCATATTCTTTTGTTTTTTTAGTATCACATACCAACAGTACGGAATTATCCGCGCGCGGCGACCATGTCAGCTTAGGCAGCGTTGCCACGCGTTCGCGAATGTCGGCTGATAATTCGTATTGGGCTGCTGTAAATTTCTGGGGTGCTCCACCCAGCTTGGATGCAATTTCCATTGCATCGTCACAGTTCTTGGGCTTGGTTAGTTTTTTTGCAATGTCTTCTGGAATATCAACCAGACGCACAATTGTCATTTCAATCGGCAGACCATGCTCCCGCGCCAGGCTGGCACGTTCTGCGGCAATGTCTTCGGCGGATGCACTAATTGTTGGTAAAACAGTGCGTGCAACCACTATCTGCCATGCGATGTCCGCACGTGCGGCGTTCATAGCCATTGCGCGCTCTGATGCGGACAAATCACCAAGATTCATACGCTTTAGCTCTTTCTTTACATCTTCGTCCGAAGGCACGGCGTTAAAGTTCTGGGCATAGCTTAGCTTTACATTATCATCGATAATGTTCTGCAGTGCGATGCGTCGGTTATCCGTGGCGGTGTTCCCCTGGCGCGCCATCAGTTTAACACGTGCCGTTATGTCGGTGTCTGTAATCGGAACACCACCCACAGACGCCACCACAGATGCAGCGTATGCCGGCGCCGCCGCAATCAGCAATACTGCCATGTACAGATTTTTTAGCATTTTCTTCCTCTCTTCTTTTCTTAATATTGTTGACCGTCAATACTCATCCCAAAGCGGAATTGGAATGTTGTGGTACCGACATAGTCATCCTTGATAGAATTGTCGCGCCGATACTGTGCCGACATGTAATAGCATGGGTGCGTATAGAATATACCACCTGTATGGCTGTGGAAGGCGCGCTCTGTTAAATTATAAATGCCGTTCCATTGAATTGCCCAGCGCTCAGACAGCTTTACCCCCGCGCCAACCATTGCTTCGTTTATATCATCGCCCAGTGTTTGTGCATCAATAAAGCGCTGGGACCAAATATGACCCATGGAAAGATATGTCCCTGGTGTGCCAATTCTGCCCGATGTTTCAATATGGCGCAAAGAGAAATCCGTTCTGTCAATACGAAAGCGCGATGACACGTCAAGCCATTTCATATTGTTATAACCGACCCGGCCCACATAGTCGGATGCGCCGTTGTGGAATCCGCTGTTTGGGTCGGTATCCGCGCGATTGTTGAAATCGTATGTCTGTCCCAGGAATACTTCAAACGTATTACCGTTGATATTGTTAAAGGCAGCCCAGCGAACACCATAATCGGCATACGTTCCATTTTCCCACAGGTCCAGACCAGAAAAACGCTTGTCAGAGAATAATGTCAAATCAGATAAGAACGCACCGGCAGAATCGTTATTAAGTGCAAACTGATCCTTGGATGTGTGGGTCATTGCGGTAATTCTGGCACGCGGTTCCAGCACCTGGGTCCATTCGGCCGCCGGCTTGTATAGCGGCAGGGCCCATTCCAAATAACCACTGGGCAGGAATCTGTTCTTTAAACCGGTAAAGGTTTCGCCGTCTATCATATCGGCATGGTCAAAATTATAAACGTCATATCTTGCGGCCATACTGGCGGTAATGCGATTGCCACCCCACAGTGTCCACGGTGACGTTATTCGCGCATCGCCAATTACGCGCTGTGATGCGGTGCCGGAACCCGATATGCCCAATACATCCGCACCAAATGTCAGATATGTTTCCCTGTAAATTGGTGCGGTTTGATATACGCCGCGAATGTTTGGCAATATATCACCCGACGGTGTGGAATAGCGACCGCCCGTACTGCGCAGTTCCTGAAATACGTGCGCATCGGCAACAACGTATCCCGATTGCCCGAACAGTTCCAGGCGCCCACCGGAATCCAAATAAGGCTGCGAATTATAAAAGCCATATTTCTGTAGATATGTTTTATCTGATGTGCGTTCTAAAAATATTGTGGCGCGTGCATATTCGCCCAGTTCGATTACATCGTTATTAAAAATGTGCCAGCGGTTTTCACCGTCTTTGTTACGCGTAAAAGAACCGCGTGTACGGTATTGTGAATGTTCCGCGTTCAGGCGGTGCTCCAGCTTGAACAGGGGATTTTCCTGGGTTAAATATGCCAGTGTGAATGTCAAATCCTGGGTCTGGGACAGATAAACATAGAAAGGAATGTTTATCATCGTACCCATTTTATTTGTGGATTCGAAATCAGGCATTAAAAAACCAGTCTTATGTTTTACACCCGGGTCCGGAATTTCGAATATAGGGAACCACAATGCCGGCACACCATATACCCAAAATACAGGATTATAAAATCGCAGCATTCGTGTCGCCATATTATGACGCACCGTTGTTGCGGATATTATCCATGCGTCGCCGTATGGGTCGCATCCGTCGCATGCGGTAAAGGTTGCATCGTGCGCCACGGTTAAATCCCCGTCACGCGTAATGCTTTCCGCATCCAGATATACATGCCGCCCCAGCCATATTTTAATATCGTCGCCGGCCAAGGCATCACCGTCCTTGGATATATAGGAATCGCGCAGGGTCATGCGCTGGCCCGATTGGTTAATAATTTCTGTCTGGCCTGATGTCTGTATAGATTCCGATTTAATATCGTATTCTATTTTATCTGCGATAATTGTTTTAGGTTCCGACATATCAACCGGTGCCGCATTTGCAGCAACGCAAGCCATTGATGAAAAAATCAGGGGATATATCTTTTTCATTTTCTATACAAAGCGAATACTATTCCCCCCAATACTGTGAATATCGCCACCCCCAACAGTGCAAACTGTGTCACGCTAGATACCATGTTGGATGCAGACATAAAGGCCGCCATAACCACCGCCATGGATGCAACCGCAATTGCGGGGGCAAAGCTGGCGCGGCGCCGCAACAGCGATGAACGCAACAGTATAAGCGTACATAGCGCCGCCAGCACCAGATTCATAATCGGCCCATAAATGCGTGAGCACAATTCGGACAGCACGGCCTTGTGCTGCTTTGCGCTGGGCGCGTCAAAGAGTGTTTTTATCAACTGTGACGTGGGTACGCGGCGTACGCGGAATGTTCCGCTCATCCCCTTGTCGGCAACGTTTAAGTCCATGTCAAAGCTCTCGAATGTGCCGACAGTGGTCGCGCCGCCCGACGACATCAGGGAACCGTTTGTCATAACGATAGACAGCCCGCGCATTGTCGAGATCAGTTTTCCCTTCTCTGCAAATATGGTTATCTGATTTTCCGTATCGCGCGTATCAGACAGCATTACCTGTGACAAGTCATGGCCCGAGACTTTGTCCACATACACAACAAGCCCGTTTGACATTTCTGTAAATGCAGATTCTTGCAGTTTCATATGTGCCAGGCCATATCGCAGGTTCCACTGTGTGTCATAAAAAGTTCCCTGTGATGCCGGTACAATCCAAAGGTTTAAAATAAAATGCATCACCGTCAGCAGCGTCGCCAGAATCAGTGCCGGTCGTGCGATTTGCCGCGGGGACAGTGTGGATGCAGCCATAACGGTGATTTCATTATCGGAAATCATTTTGTTATAAACAAATATTATGGCTATAAAAGTAACGAACGGCACAATAATCGATATGATAAAGGGCACCATTAGCATCGTCAGCCCCAGAAAGTTTGTCAACTGTATCCCGTAGTTAAGCAGGAATTTCATCATTGACATAATCTGCACCATCCATGCCAGCCCCGTTAAAACCAGCAGCAGCATTATGAATATCATCGTTAATTGGCGCAAAAAATATCTGTTTATAATTTTCATCAGGGTAAGTATAAAGCTCAAAAGGTTAAGCGTCAAATTTTTCTTGCAATTTTACGATTCGTAAATCATAATGAAGGTGTTCTTAAAAGTTTTTTTAAGGGCGGGGTTGAAAGACCCCGCTCTTATCATAAAGGCATCATAAAACAACATAAGGAGAAAACGCATGTCTTTTGTTTCAATGCCGCGTCAGGATTTGCTGTTAGCGATTGACTCGTTGGCCCAGGAAAAGCTGATTGACCGCGAGATTGTAATAGAATCGCTGGAGGCTGCAATTGCTAAAATAGCCAAGCATAAGTATGGTGAAGAGTTTAATATCGTTGCCAGTATTGACCGCAAAAACGGTGCTATTTATGTAAAGCGCTTGTTTGAGGTTATTGAATCCCCGGCGGCGATGGGCGAAGAATATGATGCCGGCACTATGCTGACCGTGGCCCAGGCTAAAAAGTATGCAAAAAATCCGAAAGTTGGTGACATTGTCGAAGACCCCCTGCCGGAGCCGGAATTCGGCCGCATGGCGTTCCAGACTGCTAAGCAGATTATGACGGCCCGCGTACGTGATGCGGAAAAGGGGCGCCAGTATGAAGAATTCAAAGACAATATCGGTGATATCGTATCTGGTGTGGTAAAGCGCATTGAATTTGGCAACGTCTTTGTTGACATCAACGGCAAGGCCGAAGGTTATATCAAGGGAACAGAACTGATTCCGGGCGAACGCCTTAGCGTGGGTGACCGCGTACGCGCGCTGATTATGGATGTTGCGCGTTCAAATTCCGGCCCCCAGATTTTCCTGACCCGTACCCATCCGATGTTTATGGAAAAACTGTTCGTTCAGGAAGTTCCGGAAATATACGAAGGCGTTATCAAAATTAAATCTGTATCACGTGCACCGGGCTCTCACGCTAAAATCGCGGTTGAAACCCAGGACCCGTCCATCGACGCGGTCGGCATGACAGTTGGTATCAAAGGTACCCGTATTCAGCCGGTTATCAACGAATGCCACGGTGAAAAAATCGACGTTATATTGTATTCAGACGACCCGGCGGTATTTATCGTTAACGCGATGCAGCCGGCCAAGGTAGCAAAGATTATCGTTGACGAAGACACACGTACTGCCGCCGTTGTCGTAACCGAAGACCAGCAGTCACTGGCAATCGGTCGTCGCGGTCAGAACGTTCGTCTGGCGTCCCAGTTAACTGGCTGGAACATTGACGTCATGAACGAGGCCCAAGAGCAGGAACGTCGCGCCAAAGAGTTCAAAGAAAAGACGGAACTGTTTATAAAGGGGCTGGATGTTGATGAAATGATTGCGCACCTGCTGATTACAGAAGGTTTCCGCACAATCGAAGAAATTGCGTTCGTTGATAAAAGCGAACTGGAATCGATAGAGGGCTTTAACGCCGAACTGGCGTCCGAATTGCAGAACCGTGCAAAGGCGTATCTGGACAAGATAGAGAAAGACTATATCGATGCCGGTCACGGTTTGGGCATGTCGGATGACCTGCTAAACTTTGACTTTATCAAGCGTCCTGTTATCATGAAACTGGGCGAGAACGGTGTAAAATCTCTGTCTGATTTGGCGGACTTGGCATCGGATGAACTGGTTGAAATCCTGGGCGAAGATATGATGAGCTCACGCCTGGCTGCCCGCGTTATTATGAAGGCGCGTGAAATCGCATACGATATCAAGCAGGACGAAGAATAAAAAACAAACAGCCGGTTACCCGGACACGACAAAACAAACGAGGATAAGTTTATGGCAACATTAACACTTGGAAAATCTGTAACAATAGACGCCGTGCAAAGCAAAAAGGGCGATGCCGTTTTTGTAGAGCGCCGTCGTCGCGTCGTGGCGCCGGGTACCCGCGAACTGCGCGAGGAACCGTCTGCACCGACCCCGGCGCGAAATGCGGCGGATGAAAAGCTGCGCGCAGTCCTAGAGGCGGCGCGTGCCCGCGAAGAAGAGCGTCGTGCCCGCGAAGCGGTAGAGGCCGCCGCGGCCGCCGCCCGTGCCGCCGAGATAGAGCGTGAAACCCGCGAGTATGAGCAGGTAAAAGAGCAGCTTGCCGCGCGTGAAAGCGCCGCCGCAGATGCCGCCGAAGAAAAAGCGGCACCTGAAAAGCCAAAGGCTGCTGCGCCCCAGAAAACATTTACTCAGGCCGCGCCGCGTGGTCCGCGCGCTGGTGACGAAGAAGAAAGCACATCCCGCGGCTCGGGGCGTAACAACCACAATAAAAAAGATTTCAAAAAAGGTGGCAAGATATCGTTGCACGATATTGTTATCGGTGGCGGCGACGATGATGATGAAATCGCACTGCGCGGTGCAAACCGCCGCCGGTCCGAGGCATCGCTGAAGCGTTTCCGCGAAAAAGCGCGTGCAATGTTTACTGCTCCGCAAAAGGTCGCGCATGAGGTTGTTCTGGGCGATACAATTACGGTCAAAGACCTGGCCGCGGCAATGGCGGAAAAGGTCGGAAACGTTGTTAAAAAGTTAATGGAAATGGGCATGATGGCATCCCAGAACCAGTCGATTGACGCGGATACCGCGGAACTGGTTGCGGCGGAATTCGGTGCGACGGTAAAGCGCGTTGATGTAAAGCCGTATGCCGATATTTTGGAACGCGCGCCCAATCCTGAAAACCTGACGCCGCGTGCACCGGTTGTAACGGTTGTGGGTCACGTTGACCATGGTAAAACATCGCTGTTGGATGCGTTCCGTAATGCGAACGTCGCCGCGCGCGAGGCCGGCGGCATAACCCAGCATGTTTCCGCGTACGAGGTTAAATCGAAATCAGGTGCGATGATAACATTCTTGGACACGCCGGGCCATGAAACATTTACGGCCATGCGTGCCCGCGGTGCCCAGATGGCGGATATTGTTGTTCTGGTTGTTGCGGCCAATGATTCAATCATGCCCCAAACGATAGAGGCTATAAATCACATCCGCGCGGCCAAGGTTCCGTTTATTGTCGCTATCAATAAAATTGACCTGCCGGAGGCGAATCCGACCCGCGTAAAGACCGACCTGCTTCAGCAGGAGGTCCAAGTAGAAGATATGGGCGGCGATATTCAGTGTGTTGAAATATCGGCCACCAAGAAAATAGGTTTAGACAAGCTTGAAGACGCCATATTGCTTCAGGCGGAAATGATGGAATTAAAAGCTGATGCGGACATGCCGGCCGTCGCATACGTGGTAGAGGCGAAAATGGAAAAAGGCCTGGGCTCGGTCGCGACTGTCCTGATGCGCCAGGGGACATTAAAAGTTGGCGATGTATTCGTTGTTGGTGAAACATTTGGGCGCGTTCGTGGTCTGATTAACTCGGCCGGTGTGCGTGTGAAATCTGTTAAACCGGGCCAGCCGGTCGTGGTTTTGGGTCTGGATGCGGTGCCGAACGCGGGTGATGAACTGCGCGTAATGGAAACCGACGCCCAAGCGCGCGAGGTTGCCGCCTATCGCATACAAAAAGCCAAAGACAAGGCGAACGCGATAAAGCGCTCTTCGTTAGAAGAATTGTTTGCAAAGCGCGATGAAAATAAAAAGCTGACGCTGCCGGTGATTTTGCGTGCCGACGTTCAAGGCTCTGTTGAGGCGATAACCGACATGCTAAAAGACATTAACACGGACAAGGCCGCGGTTGAAATCCTGTCGGCGGGTGTTGGTCAGATAACAGAGGGTGACATCCGCCTGGCCACGGCCAGTGGCGCCGTAATAATCGCGTTTAACGTCCGCGCAGATGCGGCCGTACGTGACATGGCGCGCGCGGGTAATGTTGATATCCGTTATCACAGTGTTGTCTACCGCATCACGGACGAGCTAAAAGAAATCCTGTCGGGTAAACTGGCCCCGGAACGCCGCGAGAACTTTATAGGCTATGCCGATGTTATCGCACTGTTTACCGTGGGCAAGGGCGTACGCGTTGCCGGCTGCCGCATGTCAGAGGGCACCATAAAGAAAGACGCGTTTGTGCGCCTGCTGCGCAACAATGTTGTTATCTACGATGGCAAGATTGGCGAACTGCGCCGTGAAAAGAACGAGGTAAAGGAAGTATCCGGCGGTGTAGAGTTTGGTATGTCGTTTGATAAATACAACGACCTGAAAGAGGGCGACCGCGTAGAATGTTATGAGGTCGAAGAAGTCCGCGCCAAACTCTAAGATTGTAAAATCAGAAAACAAAACGCCCCGCCCGGGGCGTTTTTCTTCATAATATTTTCCTATGGAATTTGGATTCTAAATGGGATATAATTACTATTGTAATAAGGAGACTTATTATGCGGAATTAGTAACTCCGCTCAATACCCGCTTGTATGTGCGTGAAACATACCAGCTCTGTTAATGGGCTGGATGGTGATGAATAATCAATAAATCACTTGCATGGTATTGTGCAGTTACTAGCTCCAGCCCCGCTATGTCTTTTTCAGCGGGCTTTTATATTTTTAACGGTTGATTTTTACCGCCGTTGGAATATAATAAATGCATAATTCGTAACCCCTTGTTACGGTGCGAGGCTTAAGAACCTTAACACACAAGGTGCGCCTGAAACAGGCGCAGGCGCAAACTTCAACCCCTATGGTTGGAGGCCGACATCATATATTGAAAGTGTCGGGCAATACCTTGTGATTGTTCTTAACCTCCAGCCACTTGAATTTATTCCGGTGGTTTTTTGTTTAACAAACAAGGGGGAGGGAATAATGACACCTGCAAGCCTATGGCGTGCGATTGATAAAATTGCCGAACAAAACGGAAAAAGTCCGTGTGGGCTGGCCCGTATTTCAAAACTAAATCAAACAACATTTAACCCTAGCAAACGGGTATATCCCGATGGGCGGGTTCGCTGGCCTAAATTGGAAACAATTGACAAGGTATGCCGGGCAACGAATACGTCAATGCTTAAATTTATGTATATTGTTGCAGAATGCGAAAAATAAAAAAACATCCCGCCACATGGCGGGGATTTTTTATTCTGATTTTTCCGGCTTGTCACGGAAATCCATCATTGCGGTAAAGGTTGCCTCTGCTACTTTTTTACCGCCAACCATGGCAATACCATGGAATTTAAACATGCGCATTTTGGACATAACCAGTTCCACATGCAATTCCAAAACATCGCCCGGCAATACCATGTGGGAAAACTTAATCTTTTCCATTGTGGTAAAGTACCCCAGCGCACTGCCGTCTGTATAACCCAGGCGCGACAGCGCGATAAAGCACGCCGTCTGGGCCAGTGCCTCTATCTGTAATACGCCCGGCATAATCGGCTTGCCCGGGAAATGGCCCGCACACCAGAATTCATCATCGCGGACATAGTGAATGCCCACGCCGCTGTTTTCATTGTATTCGCGAATTTCATCAACCAGGCGCATGTGCCCGCGATGCGGAATAACCTGTTCTATTTCTTTGGCCCCTAACATCTTTCCTTACCTCTCTTATTTCGTTGTTTTTGCCATGCGGCGCAATATGGCATAATGCCGCATGAATTCAGTCCCAGGGCCGGCCGGATAACCCATATGCCGCGCGCCGTCCGGAACATCGCGGAAAACGCCGCTGTTTGCACCAACCTCTGCGTCGTTTCCTATCTTTACCCCGTTTGCAATACCAACATGCCCGCCCAGCAAAGCACGGTCACCAACAACCGTTCCCCCGGCCAGGCCCACACCGGATGCCAAAAAGCATTCGGACCCGACAACAACACCGTGTGCAATCTGGCACAGGTTGTCTATTTTTGTTCCGTCACCGATACGGGTGTCGGTCATTGCGCCCCGGTCAATGCATGTGTTTGCACCAACAGACACGCGGTCGCCTAAAACCACGCGACCCGTGTGCGGGATAAATACGTTGTGGCCGTCCTGGCGGGTATAGCCAAAGCCGTCCTTGCCTATTACGGCGCCGGCGTTTATTACGCAATCGGCCCCGATTGTTGCATTTTCAATATGTGCGCCTGTCTGCACTATGGTGCCGCGTCCAATCGTTACATTTTGCCCGATATAGGCGCCCGGGAAAATCTTTACATCCGGCTCTATTACCGCGCCGCGCTCTATCGTGGCAAACTGGCCCACATAGACAGTTTTCTTTTCGCGGAAAAATACGCCGCGTGCAACGGATGCACGACGACTGATGCCAAAGCGTGGCGGCTGCTTATAAATCTCGCCCAGAATTTTTACAATATTGCCGCGCGGGCTATCCGTGACCAGCAGTGTTGCACCCGCCGGCGCATCCTTTATCTGCTCCGGCTGCAGCAGGATTACAGACGCGCGCGTGTTGCGCAGTACCTCTATGGGTAAGATTTTAAAGGCCGCACTGTTCTGTTCTGTGGAATAAAAGGCCAGTTGGCCCGGTTTTGCATCCGCAATCGGTGCCACGCCCCCAATTACCGTATCGGCCGCCCCCTGCAGACGCAGACCGAATTTTTCCGCCAATTCACCCGCAGTTGTTTTTACAGCCCGCGGCATCATCAAAGATTTAATAACGTTTAACATGCCGCGATTATAGCGATAAAAAAAGAAATTAAAAGAAAATTCGTAACTCTGGCCAATACGGCCCGGCAAAGCGGTAGAAAGATTTGACTTTAACCTCGTAAATTTTTATGATAAAATCTAAGGAAAGCGAGAGAAAATGAAATCCTTTACTCATGTTTTAGTAGCGGCGCTGATAATGGCGCCATGCGCCGGTACCGCGGCGGCACCTTTGTCCGGCACGGTGGGCAGTAATTTAACCGCCTATAATCCCAACGGCGGGGCTATAAATAATAATGAGTGGAATTCCATGATGAACAGCCGCAGCGGGACCGGCACGGCCGCCACGGCGGATTTTGGAAACTGTAATTCTGTGATTTTACGCTGTGCGTCGCCAAAGTGTGCAAATGGCGGCTGTACATCGATTGATGTGGCGACGCCAATTGTTGCCGGATGCGTGGCATCAAACGCGGCGTGTAAGCAATATGGCGACGACCTGACACAGTATATTGCGGCCCAGTTGGTTGCAAACTCTACGGCAAAGGCGAATGCCCAAATGGCGGCCGCCGCCGACGCTGCGGCCCAACAGTCGGCTGCACAAATGCAACAGATGCAGGCCCAGATGCAGCAAATGCAGCAGGAAATGGCCAGCCAGAACGCCCAGCAGATTGCACAGTTGCAATCCGCCCTGGAGCAGCAGCAGCGTGAAGCCGAGGCCGCCCGTGCCGAGGCACAGGCCGCGGCATCCGCCGCAGCATCGGCCGCCGCGACACAAAGTGCGCCCGCACCTACGGGTGGGACATCTGATGCCTCTGCCACAACTACGACCGTGATGGAGGGCCTGACAGAGGCACAGCGCATTGCCGCCAATGCCGGTGTATCCGCCGATATCTTAGCGCGCGAGCAAGTAGCCGGCCAGATAATGTCATCGCTGGAAAACGCACAACAAAATTTGAACAAGGCCAAGGCCGCGATGCAGGCCGCATTTAGCTATGCGGGATGTACCACATCGGGTGATAATTGCGTCGGCCCAAAGCGTGTGTCGGTCTTTCGTCAAAAGGCGATGGAATTTTTCGACCCATACGATGCTGTTTTAGATGAGCTCTACGATGCGCTTATTACCGCCCAGTCTGTCGGTGTTGATATAACAGATATTTATATGATGCTTAACGGCAGTTGTAATGTTTGGGGTGAATATCTGTGTTATGGCGGCATGCAGGAGACTATTGGAACATACTATGAAAACGGGCGCCTGACCCAGGGCCAGACCGTTTCTTGGGCCAAGTACGATGAAACCAGCTGCCCGAATGGAAAATCTGTTAGTACGCAATATAGCAAGGGCGGCATGGAATGTACGGTGGGCGCGGTTATTCCGCCCGAAGACTCACCGGCATGTACCCTGAACCGCACGCTTACCGATATGGAAGAGGTTCAGCGCAACTTCCTGTTTGCGGATGCCGGCGACCTGGATGAGCATGTGCGTATAGGATGTGCGTCGTCTGCGTTGGAAAGCTCTAATCTGTTCCGAAACCGCAAAAAGCAGGCGTCAATAGATATTGAAACACTAGAGCGTATAATTTCCCAAGATGCGCCGGCAATGTTTGGTTCAAACAAATTTGGTACATCTATGGACCCGCGGATTGACGGACCAAAGTATTGTGCGGTTAACTCGACCAGTTATATGGATTTGCAAAAAGCGGCATCGCTGAAAAAACTGCCCAGCCGTATATGCGTAAGTGACAAATCACTGGCGACAACATTTACAACAAATGGTGCGGTGTCTGCTGCTGACTATGACGCAGCTGTCACACACTATTCTGCGAACGAGACACAAGCGAATATGTTTGCGGACCCGAACTATCAAAACGCGTCTGATTGTTCAACACACGGGGGCACCCCTCAATATAACACTGATAACTCTTATAAGCAGTGTGATTGTAGCGGGACGCGGCATTGGGTTAAAGGCAATTGTGTACTGATATAAATGAAAATGAAAAAAAATGATTTTAAAAAGCTAATAAAAGGCCAAGGGCTATTGGTTGCTGCGATATGTGGTATCTTGGTTGCGGGGCCGGTCCGCGCGGCGGGCGATGGCTGCGAGGATGAAAAGAACGACCGTATAACGCCGGAGCTGGCGCTGTGCAGTGTGCATGCTTATAACATAGGCAGCTCGTCTAATCCTATGGGTGCAGACAAGCAGCTAATGAAGGAAATAATAGCCCTGAAAACGACGGTTATCACCCAACAGATGAACAAGCAATACGAATACATGGAGGCCATGATTCGTCGCTTTAAGACACAACTGGAAAAGGCCGTCCTTACCACCAAGCTGCAGGCGGCGGGTGCCACGCCCACATCCGGCAGTGGTACAACAGCCGGCGGGGGCTCTTATGGTGGGGCATCTGGCAATATGATGGGCGGGGTCGCGAACAATGGTCTGGCTACGGCCGAAGATTGTATGAATACATACGCATCTACCGCCGATGTGATGCAGTGCCTGCTGCGTAATGTATCAAAGATACAGACCGCGGTTGCGGCGGGCGACCTGGGCACGGCCCGGCGCCAATTGGCCACTGACCGCGCGACATTGAATTCTTTTAATCGTATGTCAATTACCGCCGCATCCGGCCAGCAAGGCGCCGCGCCAAACGTCCCGTGCCAGAATGCCCTGGCGGCGGACCAAACATGCGCCCGTGCGGTTCGCTCTGGCAGTCGCCGTGAAGACCTGACCACATGTCTGGGGCAGATGCGCGCCTGCATAATCGCTAATTCCGAAGCGTTACAGAACGCAAACCGTCAACAGACACGTATTTAAAAAATACCACTGGACAAACCGGAAAAAATACTTTAATATGCATCTCGCTTAAGTGTATGGATGTTTAGCTCAGTTGATTAGAGCATCTCGTTTACACCGAGAGGGTCGGGGGTTTGAGTCCCTCAACATCCACCAAGATTTTCCGCCCATACGGGCGGTTTTTTTATGGAGAAGATACATAAAAGGATACAGCACTATGAAAAAAGACTGGAAAAAAGAAGCAAAAGAAATTTTGGAAATATTGGCGTACACTGCGGTTAGCGCATTTGTGGTTTTTCATGTAAACTATAGCTGCTCACGCAAGCCGGACACGCAGCCGACAGACGATACGGCCAAGGTAAAGGCGGCCAGTGTTGCCGCGGATACAATTACCGCCCGCAATTCGTTGGTTCGCAATATCAGTGGCAAGGTTCGCTAAAATATTGTAAAATACTCGGCGTATATAAATCGGAAAGGAGAAAGCTATGAAACAATTCGCAACATTTGCGCTGATGGCGGCATTTTTGGCCGGCTGTACGACAACCAATCCCTATACGGGTCAGTCACAGACGTCCAAGGCCGTATGGGGCACCGCAATCGGTACGGCCGTTGGTGCCGGAACGGGGGCGCTGGTTGCCGGCAACAGTGGCAAGGGTGCCCTGGTTGGGGCCTTGGCTGGTGCGGCCGTTGGTGGTGGCGTTGGCTACTATCTGGATGTCCAGGAGGCGGAACTGCGCGCAGAGTTGGCATCGACCGGTGTTGGCGTTGTTCGCGATAATGACAGCATTCGTCTGATTATGCCTGGTAATATCACATTTAAGACCGATTCTGCGGATATCAATGCAAACTTTTATGCGACATTGAATTCCGTGGCAAAGGTTTTGAATAAATACAGCAATTCAACCGTAATGGTGTCCGGCTATACCGACAGCACCGGCAGTGCGGAATATAACCAGAGCCTGTCACGCAATCGTGCGGCGGCCGTTGCGGCATATCTCCAGGGCCAGGGTGTCGCGGCTAAACGATTCGAAATAATCGGTATGGGCTCTTCCAATCCGATTGCATCCAACGCTGATGCGGCGGGCCGTGCCCAGAATCGTCGCGTGGAAATCAAGATTATTCCGAATAAATAATCCGAATAAAAAAATCCCCCGATTGGGGGATTTTTTTATTTGCGTGATTTATATGCCAGCAAAGAAAACGCCGCATTCATCAGGCGACGCGTCACCTCTTCGGGAAATACCTCTTTCCCGATTTCACAGCGCTTATATTGCTCCTTTGGCATGCGTAGTAATGACGCCGCCTCTGGCGTCGTTATGCGCAGGAATTTTCGCGCCAAGCGCATTGCGTTGCCATAGTATCTTGCATCAATCAGTGTCATTGTTTTTTTCCTCCATGGGTTTTTAGTTATTAAAAACACCGCCGTGATGAAGGGCGGTTGGAGGTTAGAAACTATAATAACAATAGTGCCGTTTATTTAGATATATCACAGCCCTCCAACCGGTTGTGGAGCTTAAATGTTATTAGAGGTTTCTACACCTCACACCGGGTATCACCCGATGCGGTATGAATTATATCAGACGTGGTAAGATATGCAAACAAAAAACGCCCCGTTCGGGGCGTTGGTACTTTACGGGCACTGGGCCAGCTGATTTAACACATTTTGCACATCATTATTGATAGAGACGGTAATTTCACGCTGCAGACCGTCTATATATGTATAATCAAACTTCGATTCGGCAAATTCCGGGGCCGCCGCGTATGCATCGCGGAACGGGGCCAGCATGGCCGTAAACCATTGCCGCCCGCGGCACAGGCATCCGTTGCGAACGTCGGCCGCAACCGCCGCGGTTGCGGTATTGGGATATTTTGTGTCAAATTCTGCGTCCGTCATCATCAGACAGCGGTTCCCCAGACCGTAAAAGTTCGCATCATCGGCCAAGAATTTATAAACCAGACCATCGGACGCACCGGCTTTCTTTAATGAATATGCCATTCCATCGGTGCAGCATGCCTGGGCCGAACGCATCAGCATTTTATATCTGTCCAACAGCGGTGCCGCCGTCGGGTCGGATGCCTTGATTCCCTTGTTGCACTTGGCCTTGGCGATGAATGCATCCAACAGTTCCGGGCGAACCTTGGGGCTGCGCGGGGCGACTGTCTCGCGAACCATGGGCTTGCGCCGCCATATTTCGCATTCTGTTTCCGAATCGAACGGACAGCTGTCACCCGCCCCAAAGGCAATAGCGACAACTTCTGTCATATCTTGGGCCACGTATTCAGGGCGCGGCGCCGGAATTGCCGGTGTGTCAACATTGTTAACGACCAAGGTGTCCGTCCACAGATTCTCTGCCGGCTTGTTCGGCATTAGTAATTCTTCGACACGTGCACGTGTCGCGGCCGCATCGCTCATGTTTTGGTTATATAGCGCCACCGCGTCAATCGATTCGGGTTCTTCTATAACCGCGGGCGGTGTCCCATACCGGGCCATAACCGATTCGGCTGGGCTGTCTATCTCGCGCAGGTAAATTTCCGGCGCGGGCTCCAGATACCAATCCGAAAAGTCTTTCTTTTTATAATTAACAATAGAAT
>WSMU01000011.1 GCA_013316395.1 Alphaproteobacteria bacterium
GTGTTTTTTATAAATTGTTGAAAAGTGGTCGTGTTAAATTAACAGTTAAAAACTATGGCTTTTTTAACGTTTTTAACACAAAAAGCGCAAATCTTTTTGTACTTGTTGAAAAATGTCGAAATTGTTATAATTCAAATGTAGAAGAGAATGTAGAAAATGAAACAACAGGTTTTAAAGGCTTTGGCGAACCCGGCGCGCATATTTTATGTGCCTTATTCGTTGGCCGTTATGAATTTTGCAATTCAGTTTTTGATATTCGTTGTAATATTTGTTGCAGTTATTGTCATAACACGTGGCAAAGTTGCGATAAATCCTATGTTTTTTCTGTTGTCTTTGATTGGTGTTCACATGATTTTGGCCGTATTTTCAAAGCGCGAACCCCAGCTGGCACAAATAATTTCTGCAAAAATAAGATTATTAAAAGAAAAAATCCCGCGGAGGCTGGTTTCCTAAATGAATAAGTTTTTTGAGTATTTTGCCGGCGGACAATTTCCCATGACAATTTTAATATTGGTTATGGCGGTAATTTTTGTGTTTATAATTTTGATGGTTTATATTCCGGCACTGTCCCGGCGTATATTTCCAATGTTCGGATATACACATTATGCCCAGTATTTGCCGTTTAAAACGGTGTTTAGTGATGATTCACTGGAACTGACCGATGGTGCATTGACACGTGTTTGGCGCGTAAACGGAATTCAGACCGGTATCCAGGATGATGCAACACGTGAAAAGTTTTTGGATTTGCGGGCATCTTTGTTCAATCAGATACGCGAACCGGGTGTAATTTTACGATTTTTCACCGTCCGTGATGCCAACCCAGAGCGTACAAATTACGAATTTTCGCAGCCTGTACTGCAAAAGATATACGACAAATGGCGCGGCCAGGGTTTGCGTATATACGAGAATAATTATTACATAGTAATGACGGTGCGCGGCGCCAGTGCCCGTGACAAGTTGAATCAGTATGGTAATCTGCTGGAATCGATTTTGGCCCCGTACAAGCCGGCCGTAATGCGCAACGAAAGCCGTGAAAACATGGCAAAGTTTTTCGGTCGTATCCTTTCGCCTATAACCAAGCCCGCCCCCCTGACGTGTGACGGGGATATTGCATCTGTTGCAACGGTTGATGACGTGGAGTTTTTACCAGGCGGCCTGGTCCGATATAACAGCGGTGATGCCCAGATGTTTGGTGCATTATTATCTTTCAAGGCATCGCCCGACTATCTTGATGAAGAGTTTTATGACACTGTTTCAACTATTCAAACAGAAATGATATGCATGAATGCGATTACAACAATGGGGGCGGCCGATATTGATATCGCCCTGCGCCAGCGTCGCAATACCGCATCCGATGAAGAAGGCACCGCGCATCAGCAGATTGCCCAGGCTGTCGGCGCCATGGATGAAAATATATCCGGAAACCAAAGTCTGGTTAATTATTACCCGCTCTTTATACTATTTGGTGCAACCGAAGAAGATGTTATGTCCAAAGTGGACGAGTTTAAGAAAATCTCGGCCCAGTTTGGTATTTCACCGGTTGTAGAAGACTTTGCGTCCAAGGTTTCGTGGTTTGCGCAAATTCCGGGTTTTGATGTTTTCCCACGCAGCTTTAAGATGCTCTCCAAAACGGCGTCTATAAGTATTCCAATGTCGTCCACACCGCGCGGTGTTGCAAATTCCGACTGGGGTCCGGGGCCATTGGTTGTATTTCCAACCGCCCAGGGTACCCCCTATATGTTCCAGTTTCATGTATCTGATAAGCCGGCCGCGGTTGCGCATACATTAACAATCGGACCAACGGGTGGTGGTAAAACAACACTATTTAGCTTTTTAATTGCGCAATCGCTGCGTTATCCAAAGCTAAAAGCGTTTTTCTTTGACCGCAACAAAGGGGCCGAGATATTTACCCTGGCCGTGGGCGGGAAATATATCACCATGCAGGGCAAGGAAAAAAACACCGACCCCATGGAACAGAGTTTCCAAACACATCTAAATCCTCTAAAGATGCCCGACAGTGCGGCGAACCGTGCCTTTTTGCGCAGATGGCTGGCTATTATTTCAAATCAAAACGATGCGTTCGCCGCCGATGAGATTGCACGCGCTGTTTCTGTTAATTTTGATTATTTGGCGCCGCGTGATCGCTTGCTAAAGAACCTGTGGGAAAGCTGTTTTTCATCATCGGGTAATATGCGTCCTGCGCTAAAGAAATGGATAGATCCGCTGCAATACGGCCACATGTTTAACGAGGAATCAGATACCCTGGATTTGGAATCCAGACTTACCACATTTGACTTTACCGAAATCCTGCAGGACGAGGTATTGGCCCCGGCTGTAATATCCTATATTCTGCACAGAATAAATACAACAACCGTTGCCGGTGGAAATCCGTCGCTTATTATGATTGACGAAACGGCGCCGATGTTGGAAAACAAAATGTTTCGTGATAACTTTATCGCCGGCCTGCAGGAAGGGCGCAAAAACCGCCAGGCGTATATGGCCGCCTTTCAGCGTGCAAATGTGTTGGATAAACTGGGCATTGGCGACGTTGTCCGCGGCCAGGCCCAGACGGTTCTGTTCTTCCGTAATCCGGCGGCAGATGCAAACGACTATGCCCATTGGAATTTAAATCCGTTGGAAATGGCATTTATCCAGGGCAAGGCCTATCCGAATCTAAAGCGTGCGGTTTTGCTGTCCCGGCCGGTGACCGGTGAATCCGTCATTTTGAATACAGAGCTCGGCGGCCTGGGCAATCTGCTGCGGCTGTTTGAATCGGGTCGTTCTTCGGTATTGTTGGCCGAAGAATTGTACAAGATGTACGGCACTAATTTTGTTTCGGAATATCTAAAACGACAAGGCGGCGATGTTTAAAGTTTTTTGCGTATATTTTTTGGCTTTTTTGTTGCCGAATATTGCGCGGGCCGATGATGACTGTTTGGCTTATAAAATACGGCCGCGAATAACGGTTGGGGCGCCGTCATGGACCAAGCAGGTGGTTCAGCCCCTGCGGGAAATGGACCTGCTCCATGGTGATGTGATTGCGACGCTGGTTGATAATTATGATATAACAGGCGATGTAACAGGGATAGAGGACGGTTTTTGCGTTTCCTTGAAATCTGTTGCGGCGACCGTCGGCTACAGCGATTTTTTAGTTCAGATAGACATCCGGCACCAGCCCGATACATGTGCTTATAATGCGGTCCTCTCGCACGAGGATGAGCATATCCGTGCCTATCTTTCCATAATAGACGATTTTCAAACAGAATTGCATGATGCCATATATTCCGCAGCAGATTCCGTAATGCCTGTTTTTGTTCGCCATGAGGCGGATATAGACAGCGCCCTTGATTCGCTTAATCAAAAGCTGCAATCGCATCCGGATGTTGTTTTGGTAAAACAAAAGATAAAGGCGGCAGAAGAGATAAGAAACAAGCGCGTTGATACAAACGATGACGGCGCACGCTTGAAACAATGCATTTAAAACGTTTTTTTACGCACTTAAGATAAGAATAAAATCCTGTATCAAATGGGACTAGAAAAATGAAAGACATATTAAAAAAGATTTTATTGTGGTTTTTCTCTGTCATAATTTGTGGCTTTTTGGTTGGAATACTGGGTAACCGTGTATATTACGAGTATTTTGAAAAAACAAATCTGGCCTATGCCAGTGAAACATTTCGTTTGGCATACAAGGACAGCCAGCTGCGCAAAAATTTAAAAATTACAATTAACGGGAAAAATGTAAATGAACTCTATATCACGACGATATCATTGGTAAACAATGGGAACGCGACATTATCACGCCCTGATTTCAAGGCCGAAAGCGACCCGTTACGCATCGAAGGTCGCCATATCGAAAGTGTTTTTGTAGATAAGATAAACACCACCGCTAATTCTCGTATTTCGCTAAAGAAACGTCGTGGCGGTATGCGTGTTAATTTCAAATGGATAAATCCCGGTGATAAAATTGTTTTAAAGGTAGTTCATCACAGTCCGGCCGACCATATACGTGTACGTGGTTCATTCCAGGGGATATCACGTATATCGCGTTTGGATGATGACTATAACAAGCTGGCCTATACCCGTCGTCATGTTGTATGCACGGGAATTGTTGCGGTAATAGGCACAATATTGCTAATCGCGGCTTTGTTTAGCGCGCTGTTGATAATGCACCGTGTGCGAATAATTAAAACAAAGTAAAGTTATTTTCAAAAGCGTCGCGCATGGCGTTGGTAACCTCGGCGGCATCCAGCCCCCCCTCGCGCAGGAATTGAATCTGGGGCGCGGTTGGCCGGTATAGGGCCGCACTGTGTCCGGCGGATGTTGGCACAGACGATATATACTGGGCCGGTACAAATTCAACGCGTGCCCCCGCGGCCGTCATTGCCGAAAAAGCAATATCCGATACGCATCCGGGGCATTGCTTTTTTATCAGTGCAGAGCCCGATATTTTAGAAATTGATTTTTCCCCGGCAATTATATTTGTTTGAACTAAAATACCGGTGTTTTCCTGCTCGTGTGTCGCTATACAATCAAATGTCAGCTTAGATTCGTTTTCCAGCAAAACATGACCGCGTAATTCGGAATTTTTCCCGGTGTTTTTGATAAAAATGTTTAAAAAAGCCGGCTTTTTATTTTTTACACGCACATCCAGGAATACCGGTTGATTTGCCACGGAAATATCAATATTTAGCCGGCATTTACCGGCTATTTCGCCAATATATATAATATGAACCGGCAAATCATAGTGTGAATCGATTGTTCCGTCCGGCAGTGTTGATAAATCCGCACAATACAGGCCATCGCGGTAAACTATTGTTTCCGCGGCAAAGGTTTTTATATTGAATTCATCCCACATGTATGACATATTAAGCGCATTATAAAGGATTTATCTATGGGATTCAATTGTGGAATTGTTGGCCTGCCAAATGTAGGCAAATCGACATTATTTAACGCATTAACACAAAGTGCGGCCGCCGATGCACAGAACTATCCGTTCTGTACGATTGAGCCAAATACCGGCCGCGTGGTTGTACCGGATGCAACGCTGCATAATCTGGCGGGGGTATCGGGCGCGGCACGCATTATTCCAACCCAACTGGAGATTGTTGATATCGCGGGCCTGGTAAAGGGCGCGTCGGCCGGCGAAGGTTTGGGGAACAAGTTTTTGGGCAATATCTTGTCTACGGATGCAATAATTCATGTTGTTCGCTGCTTTGAAAACGATGATATCGTTCATGTAGATGGTCGCATTGACCCATTGTCCGACATTGATACGATTGAAACAGAACTGATGTTGGCCGATATGGAAAGCCTGGACAAGCAGATAAAGAATCTGGAGAAAAAGGCACGCGGTCTGGACAAAGACGCGGCAAAATTGCTATCTGATGCAAACGCGATATGTGCGGCCTTGGCCGATGGGCGTCCTGCGCGTATGTCCGGTGTGGATGCGTCGCCATTTAATCTGTTAACGGCAAAGCCGGTAATTTATGTCTGCAATGTCGATGAGGCATCCGCCGCAACGGGTAACGCTTTCTCAAACGCTGTGCGTGAAAAATTCGGCTCAACCAATCCTGTACTGGTAATATCATCAAAGATTGAAATGGAAATATCACAAATCGTTGACCCGGCCGAACGAAAAATGTTTTTAGATGACTTAGGCTTGTCGGAATCCGGCCTGGACCAGGTTATAAAGACCGGTTATGCAACATTGGGTCTGCAAACCTTTTATACAATAGGGCCCAAAGAAGCACATGCCTGGACAATCACCCGCGGTATGACCGCGCCCCAGGCAGCCGGCAAAATTCATACTGATTTTGAAAAAGGCTTTATCCGTGCCGAGATTATATCACCGGCCGACTATATCGCCCTGGGCGGCGAGGTTGCCGTAAAAGAAGCCGGAAAAATGCGCCTTGTTGGCCGTGATTATGTTATGAACGAGGGTGATATTTGCCACTTTTTGTTTAATAACTAATGGGCATAAAAACATATAAAAAGGCCGGTAAATGCCGGCTTTTTTTATATTAAATAATAACCAGCATTTCCTGCTTGGCGCGGACTTTTTCCATATCCGCATCAATGGCGGCAATTTTATCCTTTACATCCGCCCCGGCCAGCATTTGTGTCATATAATCTTTTTTGTCCGCAACCAGCTTTTCCATATATTTTTGCAGCTTTAGCGAAACAACATACCGTTCGGCGGTAATAGTATCCATATTTAAATTTGCCGCCGGCCCGTCAAAATCAATATTAAGCGTCGCCAGAAAATCACCATACCGCTCGACCAGTTCCGGATACGTATTTACGATATATACCAGTGTTCCGCGCGTTATTTCATCAACAGAGGGCAATTGAAGAGATACTTCTTTTTTCTTTCTGCTCCAGCGGCTCCACTGATTAAATTTACGTGATGCATATTCTTTTTCATACGCGCGGCGCAGTGCTTCGTCCTTTATTTTTGCGATTTCGGCGGATAGAAACTTTTCCGCCTGTGTCTGGCCGCCGGGGGTGGATGTTATATAATTTTTGTTAGCCAGCTCCCACAGAAAGTCTGTCAAATCAGTTGCGCCGTCGATAATCTTGCGCATGGCGTCCCTGCCGCCTGTCTTTAAAACCTCGTCTGGGTCCTTGCCGCCGGTAACAAATGCAAAGCGCACATCGGATGTATCGCGCACAAAAGGCATTACAATAGATGCGGCGCGTGCGGCGGCCTTTTGTCCCGCCCCGTCGCCGTCAAAGCAAAATGTTATATTTCTATTAGATTTGCAAAGTGCGGCGATATGATCTTCGGTCAGTGCCGTCCCAAGTGGCGCGACCGTTTCACCGAATCCGTTTGATTGCATTTGTATTGCGTCTATCTGCCCTTCGACGACAATGCTGCGCCCGGCGCGGTATATTGCATCACGTGCAAAGTTAAGACCGAACACAGTCGCGCGTTTGTGAAACATTTCTGTGTCGGTTGTATTTATATATTTAGGTTCCGAACCATCCAAGCTGCGTCCGGAAAAGGCGACAATCTGGCCGCGTACGTTAAAGATAGGAAACATTAGCTTGTCGCGGAAAAAGTCATACATACCGTAATCGCCGCGTCGGCACAGACCAGTTGCGATAAGATTTTCCTGGCGTGCGTTTGCAAAAGTATTTGCGATTAAATTATTCTTTGGCGCATACCCTATGCGGTATTTTTTTATCATGTCGGGTGTAAAACCGCGCCCTGTTATGTATGCCAATGCGGTGGCACCGGCGGGCTCGAATAACTTTTGTTGAAAAAGTGCGGTTGCCCGTTCTGTGATTTGAATATAGGATTCTTCGCGTGCGACAACCTTTGGGTCGCGTGGTTTATAGTCGGGCATTTTCATACCCGCCTGGGATGCCAGTTCTGTAATCGCCTCCCTGAATTCCATATTTCCGGTTTTCATTGTAAAGGAGATAATGTCGCCATGCTCTCCACAGCCGAAACAGTGATAAAACCCCTTTTCCTCATTTACGGAAAAGCTGGGTGTTTTTTCATTATGAAAAGGACAGCACCCCCAGTAATTTTGCCCCTTGCGGGTAAGCGGAACGCGGCGCCTCACAACATCCACGATAGAGAGCCTCATGCGCAGTTCATCGGTAAAGTTGCGGTCAAGTGTCGCCATTATTTCTTTTTCTTAAAACCGCCGCGTCGCGTCGAAGGTTTTTTATTGTTAATCAGTTCCGCCGCCGTTTCCAAATCAGGTTGTTCTTTTACAGAAACATTGACCTTATCAGATGAGATATATGCGCCATAGCGGCCGGTCGGATAAAAGTAAATCATTTTTCCGGTCGCGGGATTTTCGCCAATCTCTAGGGGCTCTGGCTTGTTGGCGCCAGCGCTAAGCAGTTCTTGGGCGATTTCCAATGTAATGGTTTCCGCTGTATATTGCTTTGCTGCGGCGTTCTTTTTTCCGTCTGTTACATAGGGGCCGAAGCGTCCGACTTTGAACGAAATGCCATTACCTAAATCAACAGATGAACCGGCCGGTTTTTCCCCAGCATCTGTCGGGCCGTCCGTTGCGCTAAGACGTTGTGTATAATCGCATGTCGGATAGTTTGCGCATCCGACAAACGCGCCGTACTTGGATAGTTTTATCCCCAGCTTGCCGCCGCATTTTGGGCATGTGCCGTCGCCTTCGCCAAATAGATGCGTATGCATGACTTCGTTGATTGCATCTATTATTTCGGTTGTTTTTATATCACGCGCCGCATCAATCATGCTGTTGGTAGGCGTCCAGAACGCGCTTAGCGATTTTGTCTTGTCCGCGCGTCCATTTGATACATCATCCAAAGTGTCTTCTGTTTTTGCGGTAAAGTTAACATCAACTAAATCTGTAAAATATTTTGCCAGATATGCCGCAATAACCCAGCCGCCCGGTGTCGGGTGAAAGCGGCGCTGCTTGTCCTGCTCCACATACTTACGGTCAACAATAGTTGACATAATTGTCGCATACGTAGATGGGCGCCCTATTCCTAATTCTTCCAGCTTTTTAACCAGTGATGCCTCCGTATAGCGGGCGGGTGGCTGGGTAAAGTGCTGTTCTGGCATCAGATTTGTAATATCTACCGCATCACCCACATTCAGCACCGGCAGCTTGGATTCGGCCGATGCATCGGCATCGTCGCGACCCTCGGTATATACTTTCATAAAGCCGTCAAATGTTCGCGTTGTGCCAACTGCATGGAATATCGCCGCCCGGTCTGCGGTTTCTATGTCTGCGGAAACGCTGTCGAATTCGGCATTTGTCATCTGGCATGCGATTGTGCGCTTCCATATCAGGTCGTATAGCTTTGCCTCGTCCCCGCTTAGTTCCGGGGTTCCGGTATCAAAATGTGTGGGACGAATTGCCTCGTGTGCTTCCTGTGCATTTTTGGATTTTGTAACATATACATTGGGTGTCTTTGGAACAAATTTATCACCGTATGTATTTGCGATATAACTTCTAATATCGGTAACCGCATCCGCAGACAGGTTTGTCGCATCCGTTCGCATATATGTGATAAGTCCCTGCTCATATAATTTTTGCGCTGCGCCCATTGTTCTCTTTGACGAGAAGTATAGTTTTCGTGCGGCCTCCTGCTGCAGGGTACTGGTTGTAAACGGTGCCGCGGCGCGTCTTGATGTTTTTTTCCGTTCTATGTTTATAACAGATGATTTTATGACCGGTTCACCTATCTGGCTGATGATTTCATCCATACGCGCCTGGTTGGCAATTGACATTTTCTCAATCTTTTCACCACGAAACGCGGACAGCATGGCTGAAAATCCGTCGGTCCCACGCATGCACTCTGCCCCCAGGCTCCAGTATTCTATTGGATGAAAAGCCTCTATCTCGCGTTCGCGGTCCACAACCAGCTTTACCGCCACAGACTGCACGCGTCCGGCTGATTTACCCAGGTTTCGCCGCCACAGTAATGGCGATATTCCAAACCCAATCAGATAATCCAACGCGCGTCTAACCAGATACGCATCGACCAGATTCTGGTCAATCTCGCGCGGGTTTTGAATTGCGTTCTGTACGGCTTTTTTTGTAATTTCATGGAATGCAACACGATAAACTTTTTTCCCCGCCAGCAGTTTTTTATCTTTTAAAATATCAAGTATATGCCAGGCTATTGCCTCCCCCTCTCGGTCAGGGTCCGATGCCAAATAAATTGCATCGGCTTTTTTTACCTCATCTGTAATCAGTTTTATCTGCTTTTCCTTGCCTGGCATAATCTGCCAGCGCATTGCAAAGTCGTTTTCTGTATCAACACTGCCGTTTTCAGGGACCAGGTCGCGAACATGACCCACCGATGCAATAACACGCCAACCGGCGCCTAAATATTTGCCAATAGTTTTTGCTTTTGACGGTGATTCAACAATAAGTAAGTTCATTTTGTTAGCTTCCCTTTGCAGATAATTGCTGGTCTTTGTGAATGTGCGCATTCTGGGCCAGACCAAACCCGAACATCAGTGCTATAAGACTGCTGCCGCCAAAAGACATCAAGGGCAGCGGCACGCCGACAGTCGGCATCAGTCCCAAAACCATAGAGATATTTATAAAATAATAAATGAAAAAGTTCAACATAAAACCAAAGCAAATCAACTGTCCGAATCTATTCCGGCATGTTTTTGCGCACCAAAACAAGACCATTATAATCATACTGTATAGCCCGATAAGACCAAATGCCCCGATAAAACCGAATTCCTCGCCTAGCATTGTGAATATAAAGTCTGTCTGCTTTTCCGGCAGGAAAGATTGCTGGGATTGGCTGCCTTTCATATAGCCTTTGCCAATAAGGCCGCCGGAACCAAAGGCTATTTTGGCCTGGTTTATCTGGTATCCTGCGCCGCGTGCATCATGGTCGGGATTTACAAATGTTATTATGCGCTGGCGCTGATAGTCATGCAGGCCACCAAACCATACGACCGGTGCTGCGCATACCGCCAAAACGGCACCGATTATGAACCATTTTTTGTTTGCACCAACGATATAGAAAACACCTGTCGTAATCATCGCCAGTGACAGCGCCGTTCCCAAATCAGGCTGTGCCACAATCAAACCAAAAGGCACCAGCAGCATGGCCGCCGGAATAATATAGTTTTTAAACTGGGACAGTTCCACAGAATTCATCCATGCAAAATATCGTGCCAGCGCCAATACCAGTGCTATCTTTATAAGCTCTGACGGTTGTATATGAACAAACCCCAGGTTCAGCCAACGCTGGGCCCCCATTCCCGTATGACCTACAAATGTAACCAGGATAATCATAATCAGGGCAATGGCATAGATAACATAGGCCGACTTTATCCATGTCTTTATATTGGAAAATGCGGCAACGAAAAATATTCCAAAACCTACCATTATTTTTGCCGACTGGGATAGTGCAAACGGGCGCCATGCGCCCCCACCTGCGGAATAAAGAACAACGATAGATATCGCCAAAACAATGCACATCGGCACGAATAACGCCCATGAAAAACGCTCTAGCTTTTCAGAGAAGGTCATCATAGATGCGTTAGAAACGCGTGTTTGACGTGCCATTTTACTGTTCCTCTTTTAGCAAACTTCTCATCACGGCTGCGGCGGTTCGGGCGGCTGGGCCGCTGCCGCCGCTATGTTCTGTTACGATGCAGACCGCATACTTTGGCTTGTCCGTGGGTGCATATCCCACAAATAGCCCGTGGTTTCGCATGTTCCAGCTTAGCTGCTCGTTCGTCAGAACACCTGATAAACGCTCGGCTTTTGAAATGCTGCGCACCTGGGATGTTCCGGTCTTGCCCCCCATTTTTTTCCCGCCCACATTTATCGCGCTGCCGGCCGCAGTACCGCCCGGGCGTGTTACCTCTTCCAGACCGCGAAACACATATTCTATATTTTTTTTCTGTAATCCTAACTCCGGGAAGGTGGGCTTTGCATCAACTTTGATAAGGCGGGGCGATACCTCGCGGTTGGATGCAACACGTGCCATCATCACCGCCAGCTGCATGCAGTTGGTTAATATAAAACCCTGGCCGATGCCGGATATTACCGTGTCACCATGAACCCAGCGCACACCGATATTCTTTTCCTTCCACTTTCTGTCGGGAATAACCCCTGTCATCTGGCGTGCGAAAATATCGGACATGTATTCCTGGCTCAGCCCCAGTCGCAGCGCCATGTTTTTAATTGCATCTATACCGATTTTTAGCGCCAACTGGTAAAAATAAATGTCACAAGAATGCTTTAATGCCCCGGCCAGGTCCATGTGACCGTGACCTTTTGCCTCCCAGCAGTGATAGCGCCGGTCGCCATAATCCCAGTAGCCGGGACAAAATACCTTGTCGCGCGGGGTAATCGCACCCGCCTCCAGTGCGGCCAGCGCAACAATAATCTTAAACGTCGAACCGGGTGGATACAGCCCCTCTAAGGTTTTATTCATAAACGGCTTCGCAAAGTCAGAACGCAGACCGGCAATATACTCATCTGCATCGTCGGCACCAAATATGTTGGGGTCAAAGCTGGGTGTGGATACCATCGCCAACACATCACCCGTTTCTATGTCCAAGACAACCCCGCATCCCGCGCGGTGCGATTCCAGCGCATCGTAGAGAACGCGCTGTGCATTGTCATTTATTGTTGTGGGTACGTTTGCACCTGTGATTGGGGCCTCGAACTGTGATTTGTCTTCGCCGGTTACGCGCCCGACGGCGTTTGTTATCATAACTGTTTGGCCCGGTGTTCCCGCCAGTTGCTGGTTAAAGCGCCGCTCAAGTCCTGTAACACCCGCAGTAAAGAACGGTGTGTTTGAAACAGGCTTGTCCGGTGCACCGACATAACCGAATATCTGGGCGCCGGCCGGTCCCATTTCATAAACGCGTGCAAAGCCGTTTTGCACATGTAACCCCGCCAGGTTTTTTGCCTGTAACCCCGCCAGGCGCGACCAATCTGTATTTTCGCTAACCAGTACGGGTTGAAACTTTGGCTGCTTTTTTATTTTTGCCCAAATGCGTTTTACCGTTTTCGGGCGCAGACCCAAATCCGATGTAACAATAGACACCAAAGATTCCAGGTCGTCTGTTTCCTCTGGCACGATATATATTCTATATACGCGTGCGTCGCGTGAAATAGGTGACCCATTCGCCGCCAGAATTTTGCCGCGCTCAGGCATGTTTATCTGAATACGAAAGGAATTGTTTTCGCTTTTTCGTTTATATCCGCGATATCCAAACACCTGCATTTGCAGCATGCGCAGCACCAATGCCGATGTTAAAACAGCCCCGGCGGTAAAGAACAATGCAGACCTGCGGTCAAAAAGGCGGGAAACTTCTGTATCAATCATGGCCGGCCTTTTTAATTAGCATTACGATAGGAAAGTACATTGCGCATTCCCATATTATTGTCCATATCAAACGTGCAGCGTTTGTAAAATTTACAATATGCGGAATGGAAATAATTATCGCTGCGGTTGCAAAAAATATGGCAAATGCCCCGGCACCGTCATTTTCCGAACGGGTTAAATCAACCGCATGCTGAAAACCGTTCGCGGCATAACAGGCACAGTAAACACTGGTCCAGTATAGCAGTGTGTCAGACTGGTAATCGATAAGGAAGCACATTAAAACCCCAAACGGCACAAACCAACGCACGGGTCGGATAAACGTGGAAAAAAATATCGCCGCCAGTGCCAGCAGCCCACCGGGATTCAGCCATGCCACCGATGCACGCCATAAAAACAGCGTAACCAGAAACGGTATGGATGCGCGAAGAAAATCAATTACTTTTCTTTTCATTTCCGTAGCGTCCCGTAGAGTCAAATTTCAATATCATTACGCGTGACAAGTCGCCCGGCGATTTTATTCGGACATCAGTCTCGTTTTCCATTTCGCCAACCATTATTCCGCTTGGCAATATTCCGCTGATTCCGCTGGTTATCAGTTTTATCCCGGCATCGGGTTGAAATTCGGGGTCGCTGAAAAATCCCATAACAGGTCGCATGGCACCGGTACCCTGCATAAAGCCATATACTTCGGACCCCGCGACGCGTACCGCAATATTTGTTTCCGCATCGTTTAAGGCACGCACCCGTGCAAACCCCGGTGCCGCGTCTATCACAATCCCGGCCAGCCAACCGTCAAATGTCACCGCAACCTGGCCCGGTTCGATGCCGTCGCGGGCGCCCTTGGATATAAAGTAGGTGTTATGATGCAGCGCGGCATTATCGTGAATTACATCGGCTGCGACGGTTGCGGGCCTGGTGTGTACGATATCCAGTTCCCGGGCCAGTTTTTGGTTTTCCAAAATCGCGATGTCACATTCATTGCTGCGCGCACGCTGTGCGGCCAATTCTGCGCGCAATTCCGCGTTTTCACGCCGCAGCCCCGATAGTTCATGCATGTTTTTTATCAAATTACCGCCCGCCCTAAAAGGCCATGTCAAGACATCACCCACGGCACCGCCCACGGGTACAATAACATGTGCGGCCGCGTTCATTATTCTGTAATCGGGTTTAGCCACCATAATATATATAAAAAATACAGGCAACACGGCCGCCGCCGCCGCCGCCTTTACCAGCGAGAAAACCCTAGATGTTAGCTTTTTTTGATTCATGTCGGGGCTTAGTTTAACCCTTAAAAGGGCAACATTCAATAAAAACTTGATTTTTCATTTAATTGTGTCAAAATAGCCCGGCACATCCAAAGTGGCAAGGCATTGCCACCAGGAAAAAGTAAAAGGATAGTAAAATGCCAAAGTTGAAAACAAAGTCGTACTTGAAAAAGCGCGCATCCATGACTGCGACCGGTAAAATTCGTGTTGCCAGAAATGCCCACAAGAAACTGTTGCGTAAAAAATCCGCGCGTGCAAACAAAGCCGGGTCAAAACCGCAATATCTGAATGACAACATGGTCGGTCAGGCGAAAATCTTGGCCCCGTATGGTTTGAAATAATTTGGGGGTAATTTAAAATGGCAAGAGTAAAACGCGGAACAACCGTAAAACAAAAGCATAACAAGATATTGGCGCGTGCCAAGGGTTACCTGGGTCGTCATCATTCGACGTATCGCGCTGCGCGTGAAAAGACTGAGAAAGCGGGTCAGTACGCATACCGTGACCGTCGCGTTAAGAAACGCGAATTTCGTGGTTTGTGGATTGTTCGTATCAACGCTGCATGCCGTATGAACGGTATCAGCTACAGCCAGTTTATGTCGGGCTTGAAAAAGGCCGGTGTTGCATTGGACCGCAAGGTTCTGGCCGAAATGGCCTATGCCGGTGATGCAAACTTCGCAAAATTGGTTGAAACCGCAAAACGATTTAACGGCGCCGAATCCAAATAACGCTTGGCGGTGCTAGTTTGTTTTGTAATAATAAAAGCCGTCTAAGCGACGGCTTTTATTTATCATGTAAGGAATTTTGTTATGCAGGAAAAGATAAAGACTATAGATTCATTGGATGAATTGCAGACGCTATATTCGTCGGTTTTCGGCAAGAATGGAACGATGACCGCGCGCCTGCGTGACATGAAAAATCTTGATGCCGCCGCGCGTGCGGAATTAAACAAGGAAAATGTCGCCTTGCGCGAATTGTTTCGCATTCGCCAGACGGAACTGGAACAGGCTGCACTGATGTCACGCCTGGCGGGCGAAAGAATGGATGCCACCCTGGATGCGGCGCCGGAAAACCGTGGTACAATACACCCCCTGACCCAGGCCCTGGCCGAGGTGTCGTTAATTCTGGAATCTTTTGGCTATACCATGCATACCGGCCCCGAGGTTGAAGATGACTGGCATAACTTTACGGCGCTAAACACACCCGCGCATCATCCCGCGCGTGATATGCAGGATACTTTCTTCCTGCCCAACGGTAATGTTTTGCGTACACAAACGTCTGCGATACAAATCCGCGCGATGGAAGAAAACGGCGTTCCGATTAAAATGTTCGGCGTCGGTGCAACATATCGCAAGGAAATGGATGCCACACATGGCCCAATGTTCGGTCAGATAGAGGGGTTGTACATAGACAAGAATGTTACAATGTCGGATTTAATTGGTGATATTCGCGCATTTCTGGCCCGCTTCTTTGAAGTGGACGATGTTGAGCTGCGCATTCGCCCGTCGTACTTTCCATTCACCGACCCCAGTATTGAAATAGACATGAAATTCCGTGGTGACAGATGGCTGGAGATAATGGGGGCCGGAATGGTTCATCCGAATGTTTTGCGTAATTGTGGCATAAACCCGGACGAGTATCAGGGCTTTGCCTTTGGCTTTGGTTGGGACAGACTGGCGATGTTAAAATACGGTTTGCCTGACTTGCGTGAATTATATGGAAACGATGTTCGTTGGCTGCGTCGTTATGGTTTCTAATGCGGGGGAATAAAAGATGAAATGGACATATGATTGGTTAAAAGATTATTTGAAAACAGACGCATCTGCGGAAACTATTGCGGATACTCTAACCCGTATTGGCCTGGAGATAGATGATGTTACCACGCCTATTGTTCCGGTGGCTGCAAAAATCATTGAATGCCACCCGCACGAGAACAGCGACCATTTACACGTACTGCAGGTAGATGATGGTACCGGCACCCTGCGCCAGGTTGTATGTGGTGCGCCCAATGCGCGCGTGGGGTTGATATCTGCGCTGGCGCAGCCGGGATGCGTTATCGGTGGGCACGAAATTCAAAGCGGTAAGCTGCGTGGCGTTATGTCCAATGGTATGATGTGCTCTGAAAAAGAATTGGGTATATCTGACAATCACGATGGTATTATTGAGTTGCCTGCGGATACACAAATAGGTTCACCCGTATTGCCTGCGCCAACGGTATTTGATGCGGGAATTACACCGAACCGACCCGATTATCTGGCGGTGCGCGGTATTGCACAAGATTTAGCGGCCGCCGGTGTCGGCCAATATCTGGCAAATGGCAATATTCCCCTGCCCGAAGAAGGTGCAGGCCGTGGGGTAAGGATAGAAACGGATAAATGTATGGTTTACCGCTATGCGGAAATCCACGACATTCAGGTAATGCCATCGGCTGAAAAAATTGCGCGTCGCCTGCGTGCCATTGGAATCAGCCCAAAGAATGCACCTATTGATGCGACAAACTATGTTTGCTATGACCGGGGCCAGCCTATGCATTGCTTTGATGCCGATGAAATAAAGGGTGATATAACCGTTCGTATGGCTATGCCCGGAGAAGAATTTACAGACCTGTTCGGTACGACGCATACGCTGTGTGAAAAAGATATTGTTATAACAGATGAGGCGGGTGTTTTGGCACTGGCGGGCGTTGTTGGTGGCGCACGTGCAATGACGACTGATAAGACAAAAAACATATTGCTCGAGAGTGCTTATTTTGACCCTGTCGCTGTCCGTAAAACAGCCAAACGTATCGGTGTATCGACCGACGCATCATATCGCTATGAACGCGGTATTGACCCGACTGTATCCGATGTTGCATTGGCGGCGGCGGCACGTATGATAATTGCAACATGTGGCGGCACGGTTTGTGTTGTTTCCTCTGCGGGCCAGATTCCGGCCGACCGCGTTGTTATTGATTATTCGCCCGATATGTTCGCTAAGAAAATGGGGTTTGACGTGCCTGCGGAAACCCAGACAAGCATTCTGACCGCATTGGGTTATACTGTTGGTGAGCATGGCAATAAATGGCGTGTTTTCCCGCCCCGTCGCCGCGTTGATGTCGAAATCCCAGAAACTGTTATTGCAGATATTGCACGCATATACGGGTATGACAAAATTGCAACTACGGCGCATCGTCGCCCGTCCCAGCCTGTGCGTCCACATGTGGACCCGGCGTTGGATATAAAACGTGCATTGGCCGCACGCGGACTTAACGAATGTCGCAGCTATGCGTTTGGCAATTCAAAGATAGAGGCTATATTGTCCGAGCATAAGCCGGTTATGGTTGCCAACCCAATTGTATCTGACCTGGATACGGCGCGCGGGGATTTGCTGGGTGGGCTGCTAACGGCGGTATCTAATAATGAAAAGCATGGCTATTCAGACCTGGCTCTGTTTGAACTGGGGACAGTGTTCGACGGCGATACCCCCGGCGCGCAGCGCACGGCACTGGCACTGGTGCGTACGGGCGCGACGGGGCCACGTCATTGGGCCGGGCGCGCACGTGATGTAGATATCTATGATGTCAAAGCGGATGCAATATCTTTGCTGGCGGGCCAGCGTTATACGGTAGCAACCGATAATCCGCCGCGCTGGGCGCATCCGTATAGATATGGCCGTATAATGCAGGGCAAAAAAGTAATTGCCGAATTTGGCGAGCTATCACCAATTGTTGCCCGTGAAATGCGGATAAAGACACGTGTTTGTGTCGCGATTGTCGCAGACATTGACAACATTCCGACGCGCCGCCCGGCTAAGTACTGTGCCCCGGCAGAGTTTCCACCGATAACGCGTGATTTTGCGTTTATAGTAGCTGCTGATTTCCCGGCGGAAAAAATTGTAAATACGGCCATTGCCGCCGACCGTCGCATAACACATGCCATCGTGTTTGATGCGTTTGATATGTCGGATGGGAAAAAGTCTATTGCGTTTACAATAACTATCCAGCCGGACAAGAACATGACAGATGCGGACTTAATGGAAATCCAGAATGTGGTAATAGCCGCGGTTGAAACAAAATGCGGTGGTCAAATCCGTGATAAATAAAACGGGGGATATTTCCCCCGTTTTTTATATTGCAAAAAAACGCTCTGTAGGTTTGCGTACTTATTGCGCTGCGCCACAGATGTCACGTACGGGGCAATTCGCGCACAATGGCCGCAGTGCCTTGCATGTATATCGCCCATGCAAAACCATTACGTGATTTACAATTCCATGGTATTTTTTAGGAATTTTTTTGAGCAGTGCCGCCTCTACCTTTTCGGGTGTGTTGTCGCCGGCCCCGACCCATCCGTATCGGTGTGCATTGCGGAAAACATGCGTATCAACACCGATGTTTGGTGCGCCCCATAATACGTTCATGATAACGTTGGCGGTCTTTTGACCAATCCCGGGCAGTTTCATCAGGCTATCGCGATTATGATATTTTTCCGGAAATTTATAAGCGACATCGGTGGCACCCGCCTCGTCCATAAGTTTGGCCGCCAGCCCCATTATACTTTTCGCCTTGTTATTAAAGAACGACAGAACCTTTATATGAGCTTTCAAGCCGTCTTCGCCCAGTGCAATCATTTTTGCAGGCGTGGGTGCCACGCGGAACAGGTCGGGTGTGACCTCGTTTACCTTTTTATCCGTCGCCTGGGCCGAGAGTATAACCGCCACGGCGAATGTGAATTCATTGGTGGAATACAGCTCCGACCGAATATTCATATCGACGGATTTGGGGACAAGTTCAAAATATTCAGCCGGTGTCATTATTTCTGCAACTCGTTAAGTTTGCGTAAGATTTGTTCCTGGGTTTGTAGAATTTTTGCATTGTGCGCCAATATGGCCTTTATTGCATCCGTATCATAGCTGTCCCCCATAACAGGTTTTCCTGTGCGGGGGCACTGCATCATACGATAGCTACACTGACCCAGGTTATAAAATTCACAGTCGGTAATTGCGTATAAACAACAACCATTTAAACTTGGCATTTTATATCCTTATATTTATTTTACTTTTTCAACCGAAACGGCCAGGTTATATCCCTCTATCTCGGTGTCATATTCGCCAACGGCACCTGCGTTCATTTCCGTTATCAGCGCATCGCGCATAATGCGCTTGCGGTGCGCCTCTATTGCCATGGCCAATGCGGGGTCCGCAGAATAAGTCAATATTATGCGGTCCGAGACATCCAGGTCTGCCGCCTTGCGCGTGTCCTGGATAAAGCGCAGTGCATCGTTTGCCAGACCCTCCGCGACCAGTTCGGAATTAACATCCGTATCCAGTACCACCACGGCCGTATTATCCGGTAATGCCGCGCCCGTCACGCCAGGTTTTACCGTCAGGCGTGATTCAAACTCGTCCGCGTTCAGCGTATGTCCCACCACACTCAGCGTATCGCCGGAAACTTCGTAATCACCACGCTTTACCGCCGGAATAATGTCTTTTAATGCCCCGCCCAGGCGTGTGCCGATGCGCGGCGTAATCAGGTAAACGAATTTATCGGCAACCGTATCTACGGAATCTGTGAACTCAATGGATTTTACGTTTAATTCATCCTTGATAATATCCGCATATTCCGGCATGTTTGCCCCCGCCACGGTCAGTTTGTTTAGCGGCAAACGATTGCGCAGGCGATAATTTTCACGCAGCTGCTTTCCCGTTGATACGATTGACTGTATCCGGCGCATATCGGCAACGATTTTTGTATCTGTGCTTTCTACTGTCGGAAAATCGGTTAGATGAACAGATTCCGTCCCCGTCAGATTGCGATAGATATAGTCCGTGATAAACGGTGCAAACGGCGCCATAATGCGGCACAGTTGTGTTAGAACGGTATAAAGCGTGTCAAACGCGGCCTGGTCTTCGTCCCAGAAACGGCTGCGGCTGCGGCGTATGTACCAATTATTTAAGATATCTAAGAATCGTACGAATGCCGAAATAGCGACATCGGGCTTGTAATCAGCCAGTGCCGTGTCGGTAATTGAAATCAGCTCGTTTAGTTCTGCGATAATATATTTATCCAGCGCTGCATCAGATTGGCGCACCGCAGCCGTGATATTTCCCGCATTTGCATACAGCGTAAAGAAGTGATACGCATTCCACAGCGGTGTTAGTATTGTTTTTGCGGTTTCTGCAAATACTTTGCCGTCTTTGTCAACCAGAACGGGCTCTGCCTTCATAAAGTTCGACCCCAGTATAAACAATCTGATTGCATCGGCGCCGAATTGTTCCAACTGCTCTTCCGGGTTAACAAAGTTTTGTAGTGATTTTGAAAACTTTTTCTTGTTTTCATCCATTACCATCCCGTTTGCGGATACCGTTCGGAATGCAGGGCTGTCAAACATTGCCGTTGCCAAAACCATCAGCGCATAGAACCATCCGCGGGTCTGGTCCTGGCCCTCGATAATATAATCGGCGGGGAATGTTGCATCGAAGACTTCTTTGTTTTCAAACGGATAGTGCAGCGATGCCCACGGCATGGAGCCGGATTCCACCCAGCAGTCCAGAACGTCGGGTATGCGGCTCCAGCCATCGCGGGTCAGCGCATCCAGTGTGGGTCGGTGCAAATCATTTATTTTTACATCAAAGAATTCTTCTATTTCCGCAATAGAGCCGAATATTTTATATTCACCGTCGCGCTGCCAAATCGGCAGTGGTGTCCCCCAAAAGCGGTTGCGTGAAATTGCCCATGGGCGTGCGTTTTCAATCCATGCACGAAAGCGTTCGCCAGCCGAAGTCCAATGAACACGCGAATTATTAGCCAGCAGTTTTTCCTTTATTTTTGGAACGTCGATATACCATGAATCTGTGGCGCGCTGTATCAGCTTTTCCTTTGAGCGGTCACCATAGGGGTAGCTGTGCTTGTATTGTTCTTTTTTCACAACATGGCCGCGTGATTTTAGTAAATCCATTATTTTTGCGTTTGCCACAAAAATATTTTCACCGGCGAAATCGCGAACTGTTTCATCAAAGTTTCCATAATTATCGACATTTAAAATCACCGGGAACTTCGGGTCCAGTGCCTTGGCCGCCCAAAAGTCTTCGGCACCGTATGCAGGTGCAATGTGCACAATACCGGTACCGTCGGAATCGGATACGTATTCGGCCGGTATTACCTGGTACAATAAATCGGATGTCGTGGCATAATAATCAAAGAGCGGCGTGTACTTTTTTCCAACCAGCTCGGCGCCCATAACCTCGCCTATCTTTTCCGCATTTGCCAGTTGTTTTTCGTATGCTTTTAGTCTGGACTCGGCGATAATATAAATGGCGCCGTCGCTGTCGCGCATGCGTACATATTTCATTTCCGGATTTACCGCCAGGCAGGAATTCGCTGGCAGTGTCCATGGCGTTGTTGTCCATGCCATTACCCTGTCACCTGTTTCCAGTTCAAACCACACGGTAAGCGCATCGTCAATTACATCGCGATAATCCTGGGATGCCTCAGAGTTGGAAACAATAGTTCCGTTTACCCAATCGAACCAGTTTACGGAATAATCTTTATACAGCAGCCCCTTATCATGCAGTGATTTCAATGTCCACAGCATGGATTCCATATAGTTTTTATCCATGGTTTTGTAACCATAGCCCGCACCCACATCGACCCAGCGACCAATGCGCTCAATAAACTTTTCCCATTCCTGGGTATATGTCATAACATCCGTGCGGCACATATCGCAAAAAGCGGCCAAACCGTCTGTTGCGACGATATCTTTTGCCTGGCGCTTTTGCTTTTTTTCAACACTGTTTTCCGCCGGCAGACCGTGGCAATCCCACCCCAGTTCGCGTCGAACAAAACGCCCCTTCATTGTCTGATAGCGGCATACCATATCCTTTACGGCCGATACGCCCAAATGCCCCCAATGCGGCAAACCATTTCCAAAGGGTGGTCCGTCAAAAAACGAGAATGGGTGGCCTTGCTTTGTCTTTTTCAGCGTTTTATGAAACGTATCATTTGTGCGCCAAAAGCTGAGTATTTCCTGCTCTATTGCGGGAAAGTCTGCACGTGGTTCGGTCTTTGGGTATGCCATTTGTCTTTGCCTTTTGTTTGTTTAAATAAAAACGGGCGCCAGTATGCGCCCGGACAACGTGCCAAAGCGCGGTGCCGAATTATTTAATAATGATTATAGCATTGTACATCATTTTTAATCCTGGTGCCGGTGATAGGACTTGAACCTACGACCCCCTCATTACGAAGGAATACACGCGCCAGTCTAAACCGACTACTGTCCAACAGTTTGCAATACTTTATAATAAAATGCAACAAGAAATCAGCCATTTTTGGAATTTTTGCATACGGGAGCATGTTTTGAAAAGTTTTGCATGTTGTGGACAATTTATTATTTTTTTGGCCCTATTTTGGACCAAAAAATCCTTTGAAAAAGCATTCTTTTTCGTGTGGCGCTGCAATTAAATGCCGGGTCCATTACAGGGACAAAACATTTTTATGCGGGTGGGGGATGGGTGGCACACTTGCACAATTAAATCGGGTAAAGGCGGAATAAAAAAATCCGCAAATGGGCTTGAAATTCGTTTTTTATTAGGATATAGTGCACGCATGTGCCGGCCTAGCTCAGCTGGTAGAGCACTTCATTCGTAATGAAGGGGTCGCAAGTTCAAGTCTTGTGGCCGGCACCATTTAAAGATTGATTTTTTGTGCATTTTATGGTATAATTTCACTCGAAGAGAGAAGATATAATTAAACCCCTAAGGTGTAAAAATGTGCGACGTATTTAAAGTTGCAAAGAAAATTTGTGAAAGCCAAAATTGGAAAGTAACGAATTTGCGCTTGCAAAAAATTTTATATATTGCGCAGGTATTGTCTCTTGGTCTTCGGGACGGTAAGCATTTATTTAATGCTGAAATACAGGCGTGGAAATATGGTCCTGTTGTTCCTGAGGTGTATCGTAGATTTAAATTTTTCGGTTCAGAATATATTCCAGCATTTGCTTTTAGTGAAGATTCGGCGTCGTGCAGTGACGACGAATGTGCTTTCATTGATGCTGTTGCAAACATGACAAAATCTCTTAAAGATTGGGAATTAGTAGGTTTAACACATAGACCTGGTTCTGCATGGGATAAAGTTTTTTCAGAAAGTAAGAGGGATTCAGTTATAAGCGAATCTGATATGCGCAAAGAGTTTGATGACCTTTGGAGTAAGTAAAATGTCTGGAAAAAATTATTCCATTGATTTGCAGGCCATTCTTGAGCGTGAAGTAAAAACTATAACGGATAAAAAGCAGGAATATAAGTCCAAATTATCTCAAGAAGAATACGAAGCAAGTAAGCGCGGCTTAGAATATAGAATTTTGGACGAAAATAGAAAAACTCGAAACATTATATCGTGGATATTGGTAGGAATTTCTATTGGATGGCTTATTTTTACAGGAGTTGTTTTTATTCTTATTGGTTCATGTGTTCTAGATTTTTCCGACGGAGGTCAAATAACGTTTGTTGCTGGCTCGTTGGTTGAAGTTTTCGCATTGTGGAAAATATCTTTGCAGTATTTCTATAAAAATTAAACTCATAAAAGGATAAAGACCGCACGCCTACGGTCTTTTTCTTTAATACATGCCGCCAGAATAAATCAACGAAGCTGTATCAGAAATCCAAACACCTATAAGGATTCCTATTATTGCAAATGCTAGGACTATAAGCGTACGAAGAATATGCAGAATCTGTTTCGCGTTTATATCGTCTGTTTTAATTGGTTCCTGTTTTATTTGCTTTTCCATATTTTTTTGCATTCGTTTGCCTCTTTTTTATATTCTTGTTCAAAAGTTTCAAATGTGCGGGGAATTATAAAATCGTCGCGTGTACTTAAACGTGTGCAGGCACAGTCTACTAATTCTTTATTAGAACTGCGTTTATAAAAACCTGGATTATACATCCCTATTCCTGCAATATCATAGGCGGACACTCCTACCATTCTCATTTGTTCAGCCATACTGTAATATGTTTCTGTGAATATTTGTTTACATGTTGAAAGAAAGTACTTGCGCTGGGAATAATTCATTTTGATTGGTTCAGAACGACATGTTTGCCATTCTTCCGAATATTGTTCAAAACGCTTTTCTTTGTTTTTGGGTTTTATATCTTCGCGTTGCGACCATTTTTCACAAGCGCAAGAAATAACTATGTCATCCAACACGTTCTTTTTTCTGTCTTGCAACTCTTGTATACAGGTTTCGTAAAATTGCTGACGCTGCTGTTCTGTATATTCACATCCGCCCAACATAATTACACACAAACATAATAGGCTAAATTTTTTCATTTTTGTCCTTTTCGTGTTTATTTAAAATTGGTTCCATTTCTTTTTTGGCTTGCTTTATGATATCGGCATCACATATGCATTTCATATCTATATTTTGACGCCATATAAATCCGCCTGCATAATTTCGTGCTTCAATAATACGTTCGTTTTCTGCTTTGTTCCATTCTTCGGTATAATATGAAATAGCAGCATCGCAATTATGTTCTCCATATGTTGCGACTACTTTTTCTCCTGTTCCTTCGTTTGTACGAATTGTCCAGCCTCCTTCAATAGGTTTATAACCAACTGGTGGAATACTTGCCCATACTTGATATGCAATGGCGCATTCATTTTCTCCTGGCAATATTTCATACCAGTTTGGGTCAGGCGTTGAAACGGCTTCAACGCAAGCGGCTAATAAAATCCCGTTAATACATAACAGTAAATATTTCTTCATGTTTTAAACCTTTATTTTAAAATTTAATTGGTTTTACACCAGCACAGGAAAGACCATGTGCCGCAACGCGACGTGGAAACATTCGGCATTCGCACCGTACGCGTGCACCTAAAATAGTCGGTCCCATCCATGGATGTTGGCGGCCATTCACTATGTAGGACGCTATTTCTTCGGTAAAGGCTTTTTCGGAATCTATAAGGTCAGCACGCAGGCAACGACACCATTGCTGGTCTTCGCCGCTTTTAGTGCAGTTATTATAAATAATATTCGCCGCCTTAGTACGAATGTCTGTTTGTTCGCATGCGCACAACGCTAAAACAAACGCCGACAAAATAAATAAGTTTTTCATATATGTTCCTTACTCTTATGTAAACAAAAAAACCACCGGCATAGCGGGTGGTTGGAGGTTCAGAACTATAATGTATTGAAAATAGCGGGCTTATTCTATATATTCGCCACCCTCCAACCCAAATGGGCTGAGGGTGTTTAATGTCCCCGCGGACACAATACATTAAAGGGTTCTGACGCCCAACACGGCAACCGTCATGTCAAGTGTATTCTACACTAAAAATCCTAAAAATCAAAAACAAATACCACAGGGGGGGGATTGAAAAGGGTATGGTGTTAATGTAAATAGGTTGAGTGGTTTATTTAAGTGGGTGGGATAGTGGATGGGGTGAATGGGTGGGG